>NZ_JBQHQR010000016.1:0-92651 GCF_052067195.1 Clostridium sulfidigenes
TAAAATCATCTGTATATCTTTTACCTGTATTTCTCACATGGACACTTCCTTTCCATACATTCATTTTAACTGTTTATATTGGGTTGTGTCCATAAAAGTATACTAGCACTACTATTAAACTATGTAAAATTTTCTATATTTATCTAGGGATATATTTAAATATGTATATATTTGAGGGGGTAGAATGGGATGAATTTTTTTTGATGAGAAATTTATTTGGTAAGGGAATGTAATTATTTTAAAAATTTTATAGAATGAATGGTTTAGATTTATTTTAAAAGCTTATAATAATATATTAAATTACATAAATATGATAAAAAATAGAAATGCATAAATCCTACATTTTCATGTTGGAACAATTACACATTTCCATTTTACAATTATATAAGACTAAATTGTTTACGTATACTGGTATTAGCTCCATAAAAAGAATGGGGCAAGATATTCATTTTATGGTTGCTTATCTTTAATTATTTTTCATTAACTACATTAATAGGCATTCCATATTTTTGAGCATTATTAAAGAAGGAAATGTATTTTAATCCAATATATTTTAAATTATTTTTTTCTTTACTTTTTGCTTCTTCATATATTTTGCCTTCTTCTTCATAGCCTAGTTCTTTGCAAATCTTACTAATATTTTTAATGTCTTCATAAGTTTTATCTCTCTTATTTATTAATTGAATAAATTTATCTGAGTCTTTCATAAAGTAGCTCATCATTAGTAACTATAATTCATTTCATATTTTTACTTTAAGCCCAATTACTATCATAAAAAAGTAGTAAAAAACTACTATATTTCGTTATATATAAGAGATATAACACTAATTCAAACAATGTACTATAATAAGATGTTACTAATGCCATAATGGATAAACAAAGGTTTTTAAGTAATAACAAATTGACAGTGATGATAAGATATCTTCAGAAATTAATTGATATAGGTATTTATAAATTTAATCTAAATAATTATTACAATTTTTCTAGAACAGGTCAAACCTAATTGTACAAGCCACACAAGATTGATTGTGTGGCTTATCAACTTATATTAAAATAAACTTAATTGTTCTACCAAAAGGTTATTATTATTTTCCGATTCAATGTTATACTTTGAATAAAAGTGATTAAATAACTTTTCGTATGTTCTTTCCCCTACGCCTGGTAAGGTACTCAATACCCAAAATCTGTTAATTGGCAAACTTCTTTCAATCACTTCACTTTGTTTTTTATTAATTTTAAATTCTTTCTTTAATAATTCAAATCGTGTAGAATTAAAATCATCTACCATTTTCCTTTCAATTCCCTCTGCCTCTTTTAATTCATCTAAGCAAATAGTTATCTCAATATCATCCAAGTTTAAAAGATACATTTCCATCAAAGGCTTTACATCTGCCCATTTCAATCCCCCATTACTAGTCCCTAATTTCGGAAATGCGATTGATTTTATTCCTATTTTTTTATAATTATAAGCAAAATATCTAAGCCCTTCTTCAATCCATTCAATTTTCGATGGTGCTCTCCAGTGATTTTTAGTAGGAAAATTTAATATACGATTTTTTTTACTACTATATAATCTTGGTCTCCCTACCTTATATTCATTATTTTTACACATTTCCTCATACTTCAAAAACATATCTGGATATCTTAACTTAAACTCTAATGCTATTCCCGCACCCATTACACCAAAGCAATTAACTGTATTTACCAATACATCAGCATTAGTATTAAAAACCGTTCCCTCGTAATATTTTAACATTTTATCACCTGCAATATTATATTATTTGTTATCTAGTTTTTCTATATTTTCTTCTACACACATTATATCATTAATATAAAATTTAAGAATAGACCAATTTACACTATAATTTTCTATTAAAAAACTAAACGCCTGTTTATCAGGGTTTTCTGTTACGATTTTATATGTAGTCTCAACATCTTTACCTTTTGTATCAATTACTTCATAACAATATTTATAATTCATAAAATCATATTTATTCAACCTAATCTTTACTTCAACACTATTAATAAATTCATTATATATTACTTCGTAATCCCTTAAAAAATTATTTTTACAGTTAAACATTTTTCTACTAATCTCAAATAAATTTGACTCCCCAAAATCATTAATCGATCTTTTATAGTCACATTTACTTCTAAATATTACTTTTCTTAAATACTTTAAGCCTACTGGCGATTTCATTAATAACTCGGCTTGCCTTATTCTTTTAATCTCGTATCTTTGATAAGCGGGTAATTCGTATGGTATACTCCCTCTACTAAATACAGTATCCCATTGTATATTTTCAAAAAATATATAATCATTTCCAAATGATGAATACTTTGAACCAGCACACCCGTCAGAATATACTGCATCTTCTTGTAATATAAGTTCTTTATCAAATAATAAATATACTGGTATAGGTAAGTGTGGTTTGGCATTATTTATCTTAATCCCTTCATTTCTATATAATGTATAACTATCTTCTTCATAATAAAATCTAACACATTCTTTTACGAGTTTTTTAGTTTTACCTATAACGGTATCATCTGCACCATTTAAAAATTGAATATCATTATTATTGCAATATTCTCTACTTGATAAATATCCTGAACTAAATATACTTTCCAAATTACTATAATCTGTAAAATGCAGTGGTCCTACAAAGTTGTGATTATTTTCTAGTTTTTTTATACTTTCCATTATTTTTGTATTATCTTTTTTTAATCCCATACGTTTCTCCCCTTAATTAAACCTTTATAAAATAACTTCTATAATTTATTAATTACATTTATAAATTTTGATGATCTATTGATGGCTCATTTATGAATTCTACTATTAAAAAAATATCAATTATATCTCTAGTTGCTCTATATACAATATTATACAAGTAATAATATAGTAATTAAAGTATTAAATTTACTTGTTATCGAGTTAAAAGTATAAGAAAATACCCCTGTACATTATGTACAAGGGGTACTTTTTAGTGTTTTTTCGTCCAATAAATCTATTTAGTGATAAGTCGTTGATGATACTTCTGATGAGCCTTATTTAATTAAAAATATACTATTTTTAATTTTCGTTCCATTAAAATTAATTTCTGTTTTAGTATCCATCATATCATACTTCACTTCTGTTCGCAGCCTTTTAATTTTAGAAATTAAAGTATCTATTCTTAAAATATTATTATATGAACTTTCAAGAATTAACTTTAAAAGATTAAACTCTGACAGTGCATGTTGATTATTATAATGAAGTTGTACTCTTTTATCTACAAATATATACTCTATTTGTGGAAAATATGGTCTATTTATTACATTTATATTATTATCAAAAATATAATCTATATTTTTTTCTTCAAGTTCTAAAAAATATTTGTGCTTATTTAATTGATTCTTATAAATCTTATCAACCGCATCACAAATTTTATCATATTTATTTCCCTTGATATATATGTTTTCTTTCCATTTACATTCAATAACTATCATTGTATTTGAAATTTTATCGTATAATGATACATCTATATCACTTTTTAAATCTTTACCTTTATATTTGTGATTTTTATCAAAATACTCTTTATTTTCACTTATTACTATATTATCATACTTACTACATCCATTAATTATATTGTCTACTATTGATTGTGAAACAGTGTCATCCCTATTTATTACAGATATTTCTTTATCATAATGACCATTTACTATTGAAAATTGAAAATCATTCATTATAAAAGAAGATGGAACCCATATTATATTATCATCAATATTAATTAGAGGAAATTCATTTATTCCCCAAGAGCACTCATTTTTAATAGTAAAGTAGTCAATAAATTTATTAACTTTTATACTATCAGATATATTAAACTTCTCAAATATGTTTCTTAACATGCTATTAGTATATATAATCAAAGTTTTATACAATACAGAACCACCTGCATCTAGAATACTATCCTTAAAAAAATTAATTTTTGATAAATATAAAAATACAGATATTATATCTATTAATTCTTGAGAATTATTAAATAAATCACTTTTGAAATTACAACATATTTTATCTATATCTACTTTTATATTTTGTTTACATAATTCGTATATCTCGAAATCAACCTCATTCATAAAAATAAAATCATTCATAGATTTATATTTTTCTAAAGTATGAGATTCATTAAAATATTTGCTTAATATTCTTTCTGTTACAGCATTTTTTAGTCTTTTTTCCAATTCTACTGAATTATTATCTGTAAACTCACCCCAATAATATGAATCCTGACAGTCTAATTCATCAACTATAGTAGGTACTTTAAATATAATTTCGTTGGATTCATTTTCTTCAATTAATATCTTGTTTATTCCTCTATGCTGTTTAAATTGCCTATTCATCAAATCATTGCCGCAAATTATAAATATTTCTGCCAGAATATCATCAAATTTATTATATTTATTATTATCATATGTAAATTTATGTGATTGAATAGTTTCACCTATTAATTTCTTTATAAACCATTCTAAAATAGTACGCTTATTCCCTGCATCAGAATAAGTAGTATCTTTAGAAAATGCACTTTGCCTAAACCCATTTTCCATAGATAATAAACTATAGCATATTAGTTCATATTTACTATATTCACTGTACTTACATATAATATAATCAAATTCTTTATTAATATTTGAGTCAATTAAATTTGAAATAAACATTCTTATGTCATATTCCTTTTGTTTTTCCATTATTTCCACCCCTCATGTATTAATTCTACCATATATTTCATTAACGCGATTTACCCTATTTTAAAATGAATTAAATCAATTTATTCTCTTTTAAAATGGTTTTTTCTTAATTTGAGATACAAATAAGGTATTTTAGAGATGCTGTAATTCTATAATGAAAGCATTTCTAAAATCTATTTCTACTTCTATAATCACTTATTGAAAAATTTTAAAAAAAATTGAATTTTATGGACACATTTCAAATAAAACATTTGAAATATAAATAGAGAGGTGTGTTCAGATGAGAGAAACAGGAAAGAGATATACTGATGAATTTAAAAAGATGATTGTAGAAGTATATAATACTGGAAAACCAGTAAAAGAAATATGCGAAGAATATGGCATTAACTATGCAAGTGTAAATAACCGGGTGAACAAAGTTCAAGGTGGTAGTAAGAAAATTTTATCTAAGCCGTTAATTAAAATATCAAAGGCAGATAGAAAGACTTTAAAAGAGAATGAAAATGAGATATTAAGACTAAAAAAAGAAAATGAACGCATAGCCATGGAGAATGAAATATTAAAAAAAGCTATTGCCATATTCACGCAGGAACAAAAGCTATAATTAAATTTATTTATACTCATAAAGATAAGTATCCAGTTAAACTTCAATGGAGAGTATTAGGAATTCCTAGAAGTACTTATTATGAGAGTTTCCATAAAAAAATTTCTAAAAGAGAATTAGAGAATACTATTTTGAAAGAGGAAATAATGAAGATCTATAATGAAAACAAAAGGAGATATGGAGCTCCAAAAATTCATCAAATACTATGCGATAATTGATTCGAAGTTAGTATAAAAAGAGTTCAAAGAAAAATGAAAGAACTAGGTATATGTTCTATTGTTACAGAAAAGTTTAAGTCGACACGTAGTTCTCAAAATGTAGAAGAAAAACCCAATATATTAAATCAAGATTTTAGCGCTGAAAACATAAATAAAAAATGGGCTGGTGATATAACATATATACACACAATAAAGGATGGTTGGTGCTATTTAGCAGCAGTCTTAGATTTGTGTAGCAAAAAAGTCATTGGACACTCTTTTGGAAGGACTATGGATGCTGATCTTGTTATTGAAGCACTAAATAATGCATATGTAATAATACCTTATCTTGATATATTACATATACTGAAGCCGTTACTGTTCTATTTAAGTTCATATTTTCCTCCATTTCCTTATACTAGTATGCTAAGTATTTTCATGCTATACTTTATATTGTACCATGATACAAGCACATATAATAATGTATTTTTGTATCTCATTACATATTATTTGTTTTACTAAACATATAAAAGGGAGGTAACTATATGATATTAGACAAATTACTAATGAACAACTTGGGCAATGTTGGTGATGTATTATTAGCCAAGTCTTCATTAACTGAAGCACCTAAAAACATTGATGAAATGCGTAGATTTTTAGAAACTGTTAAAACTAGTATTGAAAATGATGAATTTGAAGGAACTATTTTAGGGAACATATTTTATTCCTTTGTTTCAGCAAAAGAAGTAAGAGATAGAAGTGTAACTTCTAGAACTTTTGAAGATATATTTTCCGGTCTTTTTCATGAAAATAGTACCGATACACTTCAAAGAACTAATCCTATCAGTACAGCTGAAATTATTGTTTTAGATGCTCTTTGTGAAGATGAAGATTGGACTATATCAGGAGATTTATCAGGAAATAAAAGAGAAAAGTCTGATTTAAATATTGGAAGTTATAGCATTTCATTAAAGACTCTTAAAGGACAAGCTTTTAATGAAAATGATGAACTTTTAACTAAAGAAGATAAAGACTTTAATGATGAATTAAATGTTGGTAGCTTATCATATAGAGCACTATTAAAAGGGTTACTAGAAGAAAGTCACTTAAAGCAATTAAGCGATAGAAAAAAGGGATTAGGCTCTAAAAAACAAATCATTGAAAATGTTATTAATCCTATGATTGAATATGATTCACTAGATGATTTTAAAAGCAGATTAGCTCTATTCTTAAATTATGTTTATGATGACGATATTTATATAGTATTAAAGTCTGACCACAGAATAATATTTCATTTAATTCCTAGAGAGAGTTTTATTCAATCACTTACAAAATCACTAGAGAATGATGTAAATGACTTTGTTAAAATATTCTACAGATGGGAAAATAATAATTTAAGAATAAAGTGGATTAAAATGATTGAAGCTATGACTAAGTACGATTTACCGTATTATTCAATTTCAATTTTCTTACAAAACAGCTTATGTAATGAAGATTTTAAAAACTTCAGACAAGAATTAGGCAAACAAATCGGAGATTATATCAATAAATATCTTGAGAAATAATAAATTTTCAAAACTTTAAGTTAGTTAAATATAAAGTAGAAGTTAAAATAATACTTCTACTTTATTACTAAACTCATTAATTATTATTTAAATCTAAAGGCAATATCTTAGCAATATTATATGCCATTAATACAGGAACCGCATTTCCAATCTGTCTATAACAAGCAGAATTTGACCCAATGAAATGAAAATTATCAGGGAAAGTTTGTATTCTTGCCACTTCCCTTACAGATAGTCTTCTATGTTGTAATGGATGTGGTATTATCAACGGACCACCTGTTCCACTGCCTCTTCCCATTATTGTCGGAGAATATTTATCCCAATTTGTTGCTCTATTCCCTACTCTATTATTAATGTTTACTCTACATAAACTTCCTGTATGGTTTAGTATTTCTTGATTATCCGGTTCAAAATCTTGTGGTAAATCACTTATAGCATCTCTTAATGTTTGTATTCTATAAATAATATTATCCTCATTCCTTAGATAATGCCTGTTTCTATCTAAATCATTATTAAGCCATAAATTATACATACGATTAACTTTTTGCCAAGATGTTATATTTTCTTCAATCTCACTATCTTTTGAATGAGTAGGTTGAACAAATAATGTTTTCTTAGGCTTGTTTCTTGGAGCATGTTGCTGTGGAATATGATATATTCCATTAAGATCATTTCTTACTCCAACAATTATTACTCTTTCTCTATTTTGAGGTACACCATAGTTATATGCATTTAAGACATTATAACATACCGTATATCCAGCTCTCTCTAAATCCTCAATTATCATATCCAAAACTTCGCCACGTTCAATATTTTCTAGTCCTTTAACATTTTCTAGTACAAAGAAACTAGGTTGTTTAATAGTTATAATTTTCAATAGTTCTAGATATAAAAAGTTCCTCTCATCATCATCCATATTCCTATTAACATTAGCTATTGAAAATCCTTGGCATGGAAAACCTCCAATAACAACATCTGCCTCTGGAATCAATCTATCTATATCATCATTTGGAATATTTAATATTTGTGTTATATCTCCAAGTACACTCTCATGGTCCTCATGCCTTCCTATATTCTCATTATATGTTCTTACAGCATCTCCATCAAAATCATTTGACCATACAACTTCATGACCTGCTAACAGAAATCCTAAGTCCATTCCTCCTGCTCCTGAGAAGAAAGATATTATCCTCATTTAAATCATCCTTTCCTTACCTTTATATCTTTAGTTTCATATCACTACTATAATATACTTTTTAACAATTTGCAAGCTTTTTCTTCAAAAAAACAATTTAATAATTTTTGAGATGCAAAATATCTTAATCATTAAAATTAAGCTATCTATATTAACTATCAATTAGGTTGTCATTAAGTTATTTTTAGTACGATATTTTTAGCTTTAAAATAGCCTTAGGCAAACTATTGTAAATGCCCAAGGCTATAAACTGCATTTACTTGTGGTACGGTTCACCGTAACGTTAACAAATGCGATTTTTTCTTTTTATATTTTTGAATAAACCCAATATCTTACTTTTTAAAATTTTTGCTAGTAAAAATTTTAAACATAATTATTTTCCATCTTATTCTTCTGAAATTATTTAATTCATTAATTAAATCAGGTGTACTAATGAAATTAATTCTACTTATTAATTTCATACATTTTAATTATTTATCAACTTATCTCTCTCTTCTGAAAATGCATCAGAAAATAGCTTAGCTCTTTTTTCTTTAAGCTGATTTATATTAGTGATATCTGAAAATGTTTCAAAATCATCTTCAGATATTTCAGCTAGTCTTATAATTTGTTTTTTAAGCCATTCATCTGTAATTTTATTTAATCTTTTATCACTCTTCTCAATATTTTCTCCTTTAGGAAGTAATGCTAAATTAATTATACAATCTTTCATATCTTGGTTAGCTCCATCATTATCCTTAAATAAACTTTGAGCTACAATATGATCTATCTCAAAAATGGTTGTTGAATTTTTATATACTGGATCTATTTTTTTAATTATGTAGTAATGGTACATGAAAGCTTTTAATATACTAACTGATGTACTTTTTCCCTTAAACTTACCTGTAGATAATTCATTTATTAGTTCAATCCACTCCTCTTTTTTTATTGCTATTATTCTATTTTTATAATTTTTTATATCTCCTGATAAACGTGAATCACTCGATCCACTCCATATACGTATCGTATACTCATATATTAGTCTATCACATAAAATCATCGCTTCTCTAATAAAAGTATCAGCCTTTGATGTTGATTTTTTAGGACGCTCATAACCTATCCATAGTTTGTATAAAATGGTTATATACTCAATCGCTATTGTATTACTTGTTATTGACATAATAGATTTATTCCACCATTGTAAATATTTAAAATACTCAGTTTGCTCTAAGCGATTAATAATATCATTGATATCATTAACAAGCTTATCTATATCAACATCCCAATCAATTTTCTTCTTTTCAAGATTTGTTATATTATTATTATTTATTCCGCCTGTATATATAGCACTAATCAATCTAAATCCCAATGACATAGCTTCTTTGAACGAAGTATCTTTTTCTATATTTAAATTATCAAATATAATATGGTTTTTATCAATTCTAGATAAAAAAGTTGCTCCAAGATCCCATCTATATACATCATTAGGAACATCAATATCTAACTTCTGATACATTTTCTTAACCTCATCTTTTACTACACCAGAAGGATTTTCAAGTGGTATGTTCCAAAATGGTCTAGCTGAAAGAAGTTCCTCTTTAGTTAGTGGAGTTCCTCCTGCATTAACTAAAGAAAATATATTTTGAGCATCTAGCACGGACGCATTAGTTAGTTTTATAACACCTATACTTGACTCTTGTATAACCTCATCTGTACATTTTGTTACAGCAAAACATTTTTCATAATACTCCCATTGGTGATCAATATACTTTAAAACATCTTTTGCTTGTTTTTCAGAAAGTTTATATCTTTTAATTAGAAATGCAGTGAATTCTTCTTTCTTATCATTAGCATTATCTATTAAATATTGTATATGCTTTTTTAACTTCTCTGAATCAACAATATATTCTCCATCAATATTTTTTGTATAATCTAATTCTGCTTCCGGAATAATCCCATCAAAAAGAAACATTTTTTCGAACCTTGTTTTTTTATTTCTATATGGATGAATAATTAATATTAGGTCTAGTAAAGATTTTAAACTTGAATACTGGGTTTCCACATTAAAAGAATATTCAATATCTTCACTATCATCACTCTCTTCACTAATATCGCTTTCATCATTATTATCATCATCTGAATTACTTCCAAACTCATTTTGTAGATAAACATCTATAGCAGACCAAAATTTTTTCTTTAACTCTTCTTCAGATTCTGTATAATTAAAATTAGCAAACTTTTTTGCCCAATGATAAAGTTCAACTGGATTTTCCTTAATCAATTTTAAAGCATTTCTTCGTTGCCTTCCATCAAGTAACCAATCTATCCTATCTGGCTTATTACATGAGTTAATTATTACAACCCCTATTGGATATCCTTTAAATACACTTATACATAATTTAAAGTTATCAGTTGGCTTCCACGTCTGTTTCCTTTGAAATCTTGGTAACTTAATACTACGATTCTCAATAAATGAATTTGTACTATTTTCAACAATACTATATCCCATAAATACCTCCTATATGAAATAATCCCTTTAATAAAATACTTAACAGTATTTTACTAATGCATTCACCCTAATTATGAATTTATTTACAATTATAGCATACTATAAAATTAATAAATACCATTTGTAATATACATAATGTAAAAAATAGTATATCACTTATGATATATTATTTCACTTGTAAAAGTAACCTTATCCAAGCAATATCAATGGTTAAGGCTATGAACCTCATTTACTTATGGTAAGACTCATTCTTAATTATCCTAAAATGCATCATGTAATCTTTTAATACTTCTTCTTACCTCTCCCAAACCCCATACCCTTGATTAAATGCTATCTGATACAGAGGCTCTATATTTGCTTTTAACTTCAGGTTAAACTCTTCTTTTTCAATTTTTCTTTCATTATTTGCAGCTATGTTTATGGATAAATATCCTTCTAAGTGGTTTTTATATCTTTTAAGATTTCTTTGCATTATATCAAAGCTTTTATATTGAATTTCACAGAACTTGTCCATGTATAAATTAAGGTCAGGTAGTTTATTACTCTTTTGACTGTTTACATTTTTAAAGGTAGGTGCTAAATTCCATAGTTCATCATGTAGTACAAAGCTCCAGGGAATAAAGTGGTCTATGCTTAGATTTCCATAATTAGAGAAGTTCTCTTCTGTTAGTTTCTTTCCTGTATAAATATCACTAACAGTTTTATCCCTATTTATCTCTGTCCAAAGCTTAGTTGCCTTACTTAGATCCCTTTTACCTGGCGCTGTTATTTTAAATGGAATTGCTGGTACATTAGGATTTCTCTTTTGAAGATAGCCAACCAGGTTATAATGCATCCATCCACATATTATAGTTTGATTAGCACTTATGTACTTATACCAAGAGTCATTAATTTCTATAATCTTATTATCAATATCTATTTTATATATAGCTCTCTCATCTAGATTGGTCAGCTCAGCTATAAACTTATTTCTCTTAGTACCATTCTTCTTAAATATATCCTTTGTTAATGCTAATTCCTTAGCAAAGAAGGGAGTTAAAAGCCTATAAGGTACATAATCTCGAAGTTTTTTAATCCTTTTTTCAACTTCAACATCTTCTATATTTTCTATAACCTCTAATAGTTTATTTTTATTCATATCACAAGGTATATTATATTTTTCATGGATTAATATAACTAAATCAAAGAGCCTATCTTGAATTCCTAAACTAAGTTTATAGTGAGTAACGGGATACCATGCTCCCACTATCATTCTACATACAAGTTTCCTAAAAGATATGTACTTATTTCCCTTAATTATCTCTTCATAAATTCCAAAGAACCAAAATATTTTATAACTACTACTTAAATTTTCTTCTAATATTCTTGAAAAGCTATTTAAATCTACACTACCATCATAGGGTAAAGTAATAGAACCATAAGGATTAGTAATAATTGAGGATGTAATATCCTTAACATCAATTTTAGCTTCTTCTATTTCATCTAATAAATCATCATCTATAATGACATTCTCAAACATAGTTATCTCCTATAATCTCATTGAATCTTCACCGTATTTATATTTCTTCTTCTCATTCGCCATATAGCTCCATATTTTATAATCTAATATTCTTACATTAAGCTTTGGATACTCACTTTTTAACCTATTTAAAGCTTCCTGTAGTACATCAGTAGCTGAGTTTATAGTAATATCCTCACTACAATATTTATGTAAGAAATTCATAACATGTCTATCTGGTTTGCATAAATCATTATCCCCAGCTAACATAAAGAAATATTGAAGTGATATTCCACTTCCTTGACCTTTTACAGCTAATAACTCCTTTTGAATTTCTTTATCCATGTACACCTTATTAATATCTTGAAGATATTCAACTCCATGATTAGCGAGTATTCTACTGAAGATATACACTGCTTCAGTTTTTAATATTCCATTCACTGCTGATGTACGCTGGCGATTCTTTAATATTTTGTTTGTAAAATTATCTATACCAAACTTCTCAACATTAATCATGAACTCTGAAACTGATTGTTGTTTTTGAATTGAAGGTATTAGTGACTTTAAAGGTCTAATTCTGTCTAAGTCAAAATACTCACAATAACGTATTACTGTATTTTTAGTACTTGAGTATTTAACTCCTATAGAGAAAATAGCATCAATTATACAAAATGGTAGGCTATTATAATAAAATTCCTCTGCCAAAGAAATATTTCCTAAATCCAAAAGCCTCATACAGTTATTTGTAAGAAATCCAATGTTATTCATATACTTCTCCTATATACCATGTTTTTATATGTAAAAATGTAAATAATTTCATTTTTTATTAATATCACGTTACACATATATTGTACCACCTCCCTCTCCACCGCTCAATAAATTCATACCATTTAAAACATATATTTCCTTTGTTTAATGTATAACTACATAAAAAACAGCAGAATTCTGAAATTCTACTGTTTCTTATTTTTCTAGTTACTTAGTTTTATAGGGAATACATCTCTAATTAAATATACTTCTTTAACTCCTCAATGGACTCTATATCAAACAAATCTCCATTAATCTTTTCTATCTTTTCTAAAGATAATTTAAGTATAGACTCTATTATATTCTCTGGAATATCCTTAAACTTTTTCCTTAAAAGTTTTATAGTACTTTTAGCTAAAGCGCTTTTTGCTTCTTCTCTACCTTCTTGCCTACCTTCTGCCCTACCTTCTTCTCTTCCTTCATCCCTAGCACCCTGAAGTCTACTTTTCTCATCCCTTATAGCTTTATCTCTCATCTCAGCCAACTGTATTAACTCTTTATCTCCACTAATATTGTATAGAACATCCATTGCTTCCTTGATTTCAGCATCTTCCTTTTTCATTATATCTATCTCCTTTCCCTCTGGATTTATTAAAAAGCTTAGAAGGTAGATTTTTCTCCACAATTTGGACAATAATTCATGATAAATCTCCACTTATTAATAAATTTTTATTTTATTTATCCATGAAAATGTTATATTTACACTTATAAAACTATATAATTCAATCTTTCTATAAATAATATATTTTCTCTGAAAACATATTATTTTACACATTCATCATATAACTCTTTAGATAGATTCTTAATAGCATTGATCTCTTCATTTGCTTTTCCATCTTGTGTTAAAACGCATAAAACATAGGTTCCTTTATCTGTTTCAACAATAGCCACATCATTCTGAACACCGTATTCGTCATATTCACCAGTTTTATTATAGACTGTTACGTTTCGTGGTAAATCGCCAGGAATTTTCTTATGATTTGTATTTTTTGACATCAACTGTAGCATATAGGTGTCTGCCTCATCGCTTACACATTGTTTATTATAAATACGAGTCAATATATTTCCCATATCATATACAGTTACATAATTATCTTTTCCTTGTTTTAAAGCCTCAGTATCAAGCATTTTGCGATTCATTTGTGAATTTACACATCCTAATGCTTTTATACGTGAATTAACAACTTGTACCCCTCCAACTGCATCAACTAGCATATTGGCAGCTGTATTATCACTATCGATCATCATGTACTCTAACAGCTGTTGAATTGTATAGGCACTACCACTTTCTTGATTTTGTATAACTCCTGTACCTCCAACTTTATCACTTTGTGACATGGTTAATTTCATATCATTATATAGCATACCATCTTCAATTTGTTGCATAACTTCAATCATAATGAATAATTTAATTGTACTTGCAGAGCGTAATGGAGTATCATTAATTGTTAATGGTGAACCCATTTCTACATTACCAAAGTATAAAGAATTAGAACCTGATATTGGCTTTAGATATTTGTCAGCAAGTGACTGTGCAAATTCTTTCTGTTTGATAAACTTAGGTACATCTAATCGGTTATCTTTTGGTTGAACCTCAAATGTTGTCTCTATATAACCATTTTTTTTATCTTTAGCAACGCCTAGTTGAATTTCATGATTTGTATTTTCACCATCAGAAATGGTTGATTCATATGTAATGACATATTGTTTTTCTGCTTCACTTAATAGCTCCTTATATAATCTTTCCAAATCCTGAATATCATCAATTGCTATATAATTTCCATTTGTATCTGTACAAATTTTTTCAATAGCAGCAGTTCCTTCTATATCTTCTTCATTCAATAGTCCAACTACATAAATTGGAATACCCAGTTCTCTTGATTTTTGAATAACTTCATCTGGTGTACTTTTACTCGAATTGTCTATTCCATCTGTAAAAGCTATAATAAGCTTAGCACCACTATTCTTATCCGTTTCATCTAATGCCATCATTAAAGCATCATATAATGCTGTCTCTCCATCTGGAGTTAAAGCAGATAATGCATTATTAATAGAATCATAATTATTAGTTAAATAACTAGTTAATGTAGCTTCAGTATTAAAACTAATAATTCCAGCTTGGCTCTTTGAATAATCAATTGTTTCTAAAATTTTTCTAGCAATATCCTTACACGAATTAAGTAATCCATTTTCCTCCATGCTACCACTGGTGTCTATTACAAAATTCATATTTAAATTTTCTTTTTCACTAAATTTTTCAATGCTCTTTACAGATACTTCTTTATAAGAATCCCTATACCTTTCTTTCAACACTAAGTCTTTTACTTCTAATTGTTGTAATGCTTCATCTTCATTTTCTTTTGCACTTAAATATAATTTGATTGTTGGGTAGGCACTAGTATCTACTTGTCCTACTTGCAAACTAATTTCATTCTCTTCTACTGAATTGGATGCAGAGTCATTTTTTACTTCAAATAATTTCTTATCGTCGTTTTTATTTAAGTACAAATACCAAAATGCTATTCCTCCTATTAACAGTAGCGAAAGAATTCCAACTACCCAAGGCCATATTATTCTTTTCTTTTTTTGACTTAATGACTGTTTATGTTGTATTACCTCCTCACAGTTTTCGGGTTTATCCATTGGTAAAATAGATTTACTAACTGTTTTATCTTCTTCCGGTTGTAGCAAAAAACCGCAGCTTTCACAAAACTTCTCATTTTGTACTTTTTTACTACACTTTGGGCAAATTACCTTATTAAGATCCTCCAATTTTGAAATAGGCGCTCCACATTTCTCACAGAAATTCCCATTCTTTACGTCTTGATGACAATTAGGACATATCATCTCTTCTTCCTCCCCAATATATGAATTTAGTATATGTTTCCATTTAGATAATATCAGTAAAATTGTAAATAAGTCAATAATTTGTTCATAATATGAACTAGCAACATTAAATTTAATCACTTATATATTTTAATAGTTTTTTATATAACTAATAAATAGATATTTGAAATCTATACCAATAAATTTAGATATTACTTTACAATACATGCTCCACTGCTCAATAAATCCATACCATTTAAAACATATATTTCCTTTGTTTAATGTATAACTACATAAAAAACAGCAGAATTCTGAAATTCTACTGTTTCTTATTTTTCTAGTTAATTAATAGTATATCTATTTTATTTCACTAATATTTTATAAAACATCTATAATCTAATCCCACAGGCATTTTTAAGAATCAAACTTTATGTCATGATGTACTCTATACTGTTCAATTTGCTTACCTTTATAGCTAATTGCATTAACCGGACAGTTGTGAATGCAACGTGTACACATAATACACTTATTAAAATACTTCTTATCTTTAAATTTTATATTTTTCTTTGGACAATTTTTTTCACACATTCCACAACCAATACAGTTTTCATTAATGCTAAAGGACTTACCTAGTGATTTTGCCATAATTCTAAATAAATCAGCAAATAAATCAATCATTATCACTGACTCTTTTATTCTTATTTCATTACTATTATTAATTTTACTTAATGACTCCATAATTTTAGTTGCTGCATTTTCAAATTGTTGCTTTTGAATATTATCAGGGGTAGGATCATATTTATCGATGTAGAAGTTACGTGGCATTTCAAAAGCACTCATATCTAGAAGTGAATAACCTTTATTTATCAGTTTTTTACCAATTGATTTAACACCATTTGCATTTAATAATCCTGCTGAGGTTGAAAAGACAATAGCTTTTTTTCCCTCTACTCTTTTTACATTCTTCCTGATCCAATTGATTAGCTCATCAGGCATATTTCCTGCATAAATGGGACCACCAATTATTAATAATTCATGATCTGGTATGCAAGTTGACTCTTCTATAGACATAATCTCAATATGATGACCTGACTTTGCAAGCACAGCTTCATAGCCTTCTGCTATTGCTTTTGTATTTCCTGTACCACTAAAATATACAATGGATACATTCATATTATCTCCTCCAAATTTTCAGATATTTTAGTAAGTGTAATAAGAGTTTGATTTATATCACTTGGATCTATATCTTTTGTTATCAATGCATTTAAATTAATAAATATAGGGACAATTTCAGATTTTAAGTTAACACCTTTTGCTGTCAAGCGATAACCCTTTTTATTAATATCTGACTGCTCAATATATCCCTTTTCTAATAATTTTAGTACACTCCTGCTAATATTGCCCTTATCTACACCAACCAGTTTGACCAAATCGTTTTGCGTTAAAGTGTTCTCAATATCATTAAAGAAAGTCATCAATATCTGCATTTGTCCCATACCAATATCATAATGTTTTAAATCTCTTTCAATTTTCGTCTTCAAATTCTTATATATGTTCATTACTAAGTCGCCTAGTTTTTCCGTATGCATACTTTATCTCTCCTCTTTAAGTTGTGTGGACAACTTAATATTAACACACATTTGTTGTGTGCGCAACTTATTTTTGAAAATACTGAACCACATAAAAAAACAGCAGAATTCTGAAATTCTACTGTTTCTAGGTATTTCTTATTACTTAGTTTTATAGTACTTTTAGCTAAAGCATATGTCCGATTATATTTTGATATTTCAATCAAAAAATCACAGACTCTGTCATAATAAGTATTATTGAATCTTTTAAAATAAAATTTCATTTTATCTCCCCCCCTACCTCAATTAATAATTATTATATCTCACATAACTTGCTTAGTAAATCATTCAAAGCCAATTTATTCACAATTCAGATAATTATGGAAAACAGTTGTAAGCTTATGTTATAATTAATTCATTATGGTAATTTAAAATTGCCTAATAAAGATTATTTATATAACCTCTCTTTATTGGGCAGAAAAAGAGAGGTAGAATTATCTGAAATAGATTATTTTATTGTTAGGAGATGAATATATGGAATGGATAGAACGATTAAATAGTGCTGTTAATTATATAGAAGATAATATAAAAGAAACTATAGATTTAGAAGAAATATCAAAGATTGCATGTTGCTCAACTTATCATTTTCAAAGGATGTTTGCCTATATAGCAGATATACCATTATCAGAATATATACGACGTAGGAGAATGTCATTGGCAGCTGTTGATTTACAGAGTGGCAATGAAAAAGTGATAGATATTTCACTAAAATATGGATATGATTCGCCAACAGCATTTAACCGAGCTTTTAAAAGTGTACATAGCATAGCACCATCCCAGGCAAAAGAAGAAGGTACAATATTAAAAGCATTTCCTCCTATCAGCTTCAAAATAACAATAAAAGGAGATAGTGAAATGAATTACAGAATTGAAAAGAAAGAATCATTTAGAATTGTAGGTATTTCAGAACCATTAGAAGCAGAAATTGAGAAAAACTTTGAAATTGTACCAAAAATGTGGGGTGCAGCTGCAATGAATGGAACAATACCAAGACTTGCTACCATGATGGATGGAATGCCTATGGGTATGCTTGGAGTAAGTTCATGTAATGAATCAGATAATTGGAGATACTATATTGCAGTTGCAAGTAGTCAACCAATAGAGAATAATTTAGAAGAATACATTGTCCCTAGCTCCCTGTGGGCAATATTTTCAGGAGAGGGAAGTTCTCAGTCTATACAGGAGCTAGAAAAAAAAATCGTAACTGAATGGCTTCCGACTTCAGGATATGAATACGGAAATGCACCAGATATTGAGGTGTATTTAAATGCAGACCCGGAGAATGCCAAATATGAAGTATGGATTCCAGTTTCAAAAAAGGAGAATTAAGTATTGTACATTTAGTATATTGCGATGACAAAGAAAAGGTATTAGAAAAAATATATGATATTTCTAAATTTAGAAATCAAAATAAGTTTCCAAAAAATGCCTTTAGAAAATAACATAATTAAGGTAGAATATGATATTCTCCCTTAATTATGTGTATATTTCAACATTGTATTAAAACAAAACCTAATTCATTAGCTCATATCTTATAAGTTATGTGGATGCCATTCTAAGCTTTATTTTCAATATAAAAAAGCCTCTACCCTTTTAGGTAAAGACCTTTCAACCTATAATAAAAAAAGTGAATTAACTCAACCGTATACTACAGTAAGCCAAATGCTTTTGAAAATTACTCCGGAAAAACTCGTAACTGTACTGATACTCCATTTGGATCATATACATAAAAATAGCGAGTTCCATCACCAGGGTTTTGGATGGCAGAAGGATTAAGACCTCTGTCCAGCACAAGATTATGCATTTCATCTAGTTTATCTGTTTTAAAGCAAATGAACATACCCTTTCCTTCAAACTTCTGACCCTGTGGCATACAGACAAGTTCAATCTCAGTTTCTCCCTTGCCATTTGTCAGAAATGCAAGCTCTCCAGCTCCTGCTTTAAAGCGTCGGGAAACAGTTAGTTCTGTAATTGTCTCATAAAATTTAATAGATTCTTCTAAGTCGTTGACCATTAAGGTTACATGCTGAATATGCATAATATATCCCCTTTCCTTTGTGTAATCTTTAATAATTATCTCATAATGAAATATGTAATGCAATAATTGCCCTACTACATTTAAAGTATAAATTCCCTTTGTTTAACCTGTAACTACATAAAAAAACAGTAGAATTCTGAGATTCTACTGCTTCTGTGTGTTCTTAATTAACTAATTTTATAGAAGATATGTCTTTAATTAAATATATTTCTTTAATTCCTCAATGGACTCTATATCAAACAAATCTTCATTAATTTTTTCTATCTTTTCTAAAGATAATTTAAGTATTGACTCTATTATATTCTCTGGAATATCCTTAAACTTTTTCCTTAAAAGTTTTATAGTACTTTTAGCTAAAGCATCTCTTGCTCCTTGCTTTATTCCTTCTATTTTACCTTCAATTTTACCTTCTTTTTTGCCTTCTTCTCTACCTTCATCTCTAGCACCTTGAAGTCTACTTTTCTCATCCCTTATAGCTTTATCTCTCATATCGGCCAACTGTATTAACTCTTTATCACCACTGATGTTGTATAGAACATCCATTGCTTCCTTGATTTCAGTATCTTCCTTTTTCATTATATCTATCTCCTTTCCCTCTGGATTTATTAAAAAGCTTAACCATCTATGCAACTTATTATTATAGTCTTTCTTTGATTTTTCGAACTTCTTAAGTTCTATAAAATGTATTTCAACAATATCACTTAGTAATTTCTTTGTCATATCTTCATATAGATGATAACTACTATGAAATTTCTCATCATTAATATAATCAAAGTCTAAGATATTTATAGTTATAGTTTTATTAAGTTGATTATAATTATCTCCTTTAACCAACTGTTTTAATATCATTTTTGATAAGTAAAATATTGTCCTTCTAATCATATTATACTGATTTATCAGCTGTATTTCTACATTGATATGAGTACTATTTTCTGTTGTTACATTAATATCTAAAATACTTAGCTTTTCACTGGCAATCAAAGATACATTTAGTGCTTTCTCCTCTAAAGTAATACTTTTTATTTTTCCATTTCCCATGGGTTCTAGTACAGAATTTAAGAAGCTTATTAATAGTTTTTCATTCTCTTTTACTCCGAATATTTTTTGAAATACAACATCATTTTTAGGGTTTAATAATTTGTTCATGTCTCAATTCCTCCTTAGTTTATTACTATTTAAATTATTAACACAAACATTTGTTCTTATTCTCGTTCGGGAAATATTTTATATGATTTAACTTAAAATTAGAATATATAAAAAACAGCAGAATTCTGAAATTCTACTGTTACTATGTGCTCCTAACTAACTATAGTTTTATATTGAATGTATCATTAATTAAAGATACTTCTTTAACTCCTCTAGAGATTCTATATCAAATAAATCTCCATTAATTTTTTCTATCTTTTCTAAAGATAATTTAAGTATAGACTCTATTATATTCTCTGGAATATCCTTAAACTTTTTCCTTAAAAGTTTTATAGTACTTTTAGCTAAAGCGCTTTTTGCTTCTTGCCTACCTTCTTCTCTTCCTTCATCCCTAGCACCCTGAAGTCTACTTTTCTCATCCCTTATAGCTTTATCTCTCATCTCAGCCAACTGTATTAACTCTTTATCTCCACTAATGTTGTATAGAACATCCATTGCTTCCTTGATTTCAGTATCTTCCTTTTTCAATTTATTAGTAAATCTATGAATAGGACCATCCCAAACTTCATTACCATTTTCAAGTTCTATGAAGTTACCTAAAGTATATTGGTTTATTACATTATTCCAAAAAATATGAGAAACCTTATGTAACCGCAACTGTTTTATTTCCCAATTTCCTTGAAACTTATTAAAAACTTCAAAAGCCACAATTTTACCTATTCCTCTTTTCCTATATTTTTTTAGAACGAAAAATTCTGCAATTGCATAATCAGTTGGTGATGAGGTAACAACGCTATGTTTATTAACAAGAACAAATCCTGCTAATTTTTCATCTACTCTAATTATAAAGGGGTATCTATCTTTTTCTGTCCAGTAATTATCTAAATAACTGTAATCATATAACCCATGTTCATTTAAATCACGATTTTCATATTCTGATAAATCATAATTATATAATTCAATCATATTTTTTAATATCATTTTATCAGCCTTACTGGCTTCTATTAATTCAATCTTCATCTTTCACTACCTCCAAAATATCATTTTAATCAATTAATCAATCTTAAATTGGAATTTGACAAGATAATATTTTGCTATTAAAAGTTAATATTTTTCTGCAAAATATTCTACCCAGGCTGGATAAAACCCTGTAGCTAAAGCAGTTCTCATTGAAGCAAGGTTCGCACTCCACGTTGTATAATATGGTATTTTATCTAGCTTCAATATCTCCTTTGTTAATTGTTGAATAACCAATTTTGCTAATCCTTGTCCCCTATATTCCTTAATGGTATCTATACCTATTTGCCATAGTGGATCATGATAATTGTCTGCACCAGCTATAGCTACCATAGTTCCCTCAATAAAAGCTGCAATTGCAATTTCATCCTTTTCATAGTTTAATGCATTTTCAAATCCAGGATATTTAATATAAAACTCACTCATATTTTCTTTTTCTATTTTCTTAAGAACTACATTATCTGGGCAAATAATATCTTCATTTTTACTATAAAGAAATCTCAAATGTTCACCTGCAAGACATAAATCATTTTCTCTTAGTTTACATTCAATCCTATGAAGATTTTTACCATCAATAATATCTTCTGCTAAAGTATCTATAAAATTTTCTTTTGCCCAATTAATTAAATCTCTTCTTCCAATAAAAAGCATTGATTTTCCAAATGAAATCATACGAAAAATTTCTACATCGCTTTCCATGAATACATTTTTTCCATCATCAAATGCATTATATTCCAGATTATAATTTGTAATATAATAATTAATTACTTTCTGAATATTATCCATAATTAAAATCGCCTCCACAAATTTTACTATTTGCCTGACACTAAAAATTACTTACCTTTTTAATTATAGCATATTTTGTAAATATAACATTATTTTTAGTATGGTATTTCCAGCTTTAAAAATAACCTTAGCCAAGCCATATAAATCCCGGGGGTATAAATTGCATTTTCTTGTGGTACAGTTCTCCATATCTACTTAAAGTGGGGTTTTTATATATTTTCATTAAGTAAACTAGAATTGCAATACCTCTCCATAACATAGTTTGTTAGTAAAACACCTTTCCTTTCTACTTTCTGTTCTTTTACAACCTTATATCCTCGTTTTTCAAAGAAATACTTTGCAGTAATTGATGCCTGTGTACTAATCTTATCTACATCAAATTCCTTTTCCAGTACATCACAAATTGTAGTAGCAATTCCTTTATTTTGGTAGTCCTTATGAACATATAATCTATCTAAATATCCACTCTTATCTATATCTCCAAAACCAACTATAATATTATTTTCAATAGCAATAACTGTAAAATTTTCTAATAAGGATTTGTTCCATTTCTCTAAATCTACACTACCTGTTGCCCATACATTCAACTGTTCTTCTGTATAGTCTTTCGCATTAATGGAATGTACTGTATTATAAAACAGTTCCGCTAAATCTTTACAATCTGATGGTTCATACCTTCTTATACGCATTTCCTATCTCACTCACCTTTAATACTATCCCTAAATTGAATATTATTTTACCTGATCCTTATTATTTAAACTTAATTAACAATATCCTTATTGTACCACCTCACTTTCCACTGCTCAATAAATTCATACCATATAAAGCATATATTTACTTTGTTTAATGTATAACTACAAAAAAACAGCAGAATTCTGAAATTCTACTGTTTCTAGGTATTTCTAATTACTTAGTTTTATAGGTAATACATCCTTAATTAAATATACTTATTTAATTCCTCAATGGACTCTATATCAAACAAATCTCCATTAATTTTTTCTATCTTTTCTAAAGATAAATTAAGTATAGACTCTATTATATTCTCTGGAATATCCTTAAACTTTTTCCTTAAAAGTTTTATAGTACTTTTAGCTAAAGCATCTTTTGCTCCTTGCTTTATACCTTCTTTTTTGCCTTCTTCTCTACCTTCTTCTCTACCTTCATCTCTAGCACCTTGAAGTCTACTTTTCTCATCCCTTATAGTTTTATCTCTCATCTCGGCCAGTTGTATTAACTCTTTATCTCCACTAATGTTGTATAGAACATCCATTGCTTCCTTGATTTCAGTATCTTCCTTTTTCATTATATCTATCTCCTTTCCCTCTGGATTTATTAAAAAGCTTAACCATCTATGCAACTTATTATTATAGTCTTTCTTTGATTTTTCGAACTTCTTAAGCTCTATAAAATGAATTTCAACAATATCACTTAGTAATTTCTTTGTCATGTCTTCATATAGATGATAACTACTGTGGAATTTCTCATCATTAATATAATCAAAATCTAAGATGTTTATAGTTATAGTTTTATTAAGTTGATTATAATTATCTCCTTTAACCAACTGTTTTAATATCATTTTTGATAAGTAAAATATTGTCCTTCTAATCATATTATACTGATTTATCAGCTGTATTTCTACATTGATATGAGTACTATTTTCTGTTGTTACATTAATATCTAAAATACTTAGCTTTTCACTGGCAATCAAAGATACATTTAGTGCTTTCTCCTCTAAAGTAATGCTTTTTATTTTTCCATTTCCCATGGGTTCTAGTATAGAGTTTAAGAAGCTTATTAATAGCTTTTCGTTTTCTTTTACTCCAAATATTTTTTGAAATACAACATCATTTTTAGGGTTTAATAATTTGTTCATGTCTCAATTCCTCCTTAGTTTATTACTATTTAAATTATCAACACAAACACTTGTTCTTATTCTCGTTCGGGAAATATTTTATATGATTTAACTTAAAATTAGAATATATAAAAAAACAGTAGAATTCTGAAATTCTACTGTTCCTAAAAAATACTCTTACCCATACTGTATATAATTTATAAAGACTTTTTATATTTCTTAAAGTAGGCTGAACTTGAAAAAATGAAAAAAGCACCAAAAATTATAAGAAATACTGCAGTAAAATATAGTTTCCCAATTAAATGCCATATTCCTATAGCTAACCATAGAACCCCTGAAATTGCATATAATATCCATGAACTTTTATTATTTATTGCTTTACTATTACACGTACCATCTTTTTTTATTTGCTTAATTCTAGAGTTATATGCTAAATAAGGCATAAAATTAAAGACAAATACAAATATATCAATTATCAACAATCCAACAATAATCAAAAATATAGGTTTAATGGCAACTAAAGAAACAACTAGCAACCCCATTAGAGCTATAGCTAGTATTAAAGAATATAAAGTCACTTTTCTTGTTAGATTTCTTATACTTGTATATTTATCTATTTCTGAATCACAATCACTATAAATAGGTTTAGTTCCAGCTTGTGCTGAAAAAATGTGCATATAATTTTCTACAGAAACAATACGATTCCATCCTGCTTCTTTAAATATAGTGAAATATTCTTCATTTGCTTCTGTTTGGTAATCTAAGTTATATATTATATCTTGAGATTTATCTTTTCTTAGTTTATAGAAAAACCCTCCTACTATATCTTCTAATATCCAACCTTGCCTTGCATATTCTTTTAATTTTTCCATATCACTTTCTTCACTAAATGCAAACCCATTAATCATTACATATTTACTTTTCAAAAATATCCCTCTTTCTAACCCAAAAAATTTTCAGCGAATTTGATCATCTGCTTTTTACGTTCAATCTCTTTTATAAGCATTTCTCGTCCTTTATTGGTTATTTTATATATTTTTTTGTTTTCATCTGTGTCACAATTTAACTCCACTAAATCTGCCGCTAAAAGCTTTTTCAATGTTGTATAAAGTGATGCAGGACCAATAGTAACTTCATTATTAGTAAACTTCTCAATAGTTTTCATAATTAGGTATCCATGCTTTTCATCAACAACACTAGATAAAATATAAAAAGCAGAATCTGTTAATTCCCCTATATCAATAGAATCTTTTCTTGGCATAAAATTCTCCTTAATATTATATTTAATGATATATTATTAAATGATATATCATTAAATATAATATATCCATAAATGATATACTTGTCAAGTTTTTCTTTATTGCTTTTGATATTTATATATTTTTATTAAAATATATAAATACACTGACAAAAAAGTCTTCTTCCATAAACTAAATATTAATTAATAAAAAATATAACCACCTGTAAAGTAGCTATTTAATCTACTTACAGGTGGCTGTGAATATGTATGATGTATCAAATCCTATTCTCGATCTAGCCTTCTGTAACCAAACCAATCTGGACTTAAGTCAAAATCCACTTCACTTTCATCAAGTGCAATGTAATACTTTTCTCCCTCTCTGTGTAAAAGGCATGCTTCAACATCAACGACTTGATCGATATGTCCTTCTTCTTTGAACATCTCAATTTCTTTTAAAGCTTTATGCTTTGCTTCTTGAGCTGTTTCATCTACAAAAAACGCCACTCGATGCAATTCTTGAGTCATATCCTTATCATATCCACCCAGATGGACAAAGAAAAGCTTTCTATTCCCACTAGGTTTTTCTTTTACTAGCTTTACCTCATAACCATCTGCTCCTTTTATTTTCGTATAACTGTCCATATGAAGTTTTTCTTCCACCCCATACCAGCTTGATTTAACCAAATTAATGGTGTTATCGATATGATCCGCAACTGCAAACTGCACATCATGAACTTCAATATTTGCACCACTGACTTTTCCACCCAAACTTATCATATATAAATTCATTGTATACACTCCTTTTATATCACTTAATTTGTTTTGAATATTTTCCATTGGACTTCACTACACCATGTTCTTTCAGATACAGTTACTATATCTTACTTTTCGTGTCCAACAATTCATACTAGCATCAGAATAATGCCTGTTTCCATTATAACTTTTTAAGCAACTTCCTTATTTCTTCAATAATAAACCTAAAATCATCTTGCTCTAATAACCGGAAATATAGACTTCTTAGAAATCCCTTTATATTTACCTTTAAATGATAATAATTAATATGTGTACTCTTTGAGTCTTCAACACTGAATCCTTGAAGCCATTCTATTATTTCTGACTTAGTAAGAATTTTTCTGTCTAAGGCGTTCTTCACAGCTGTAACCATTCTTTCACTCTCATCATCCACATAAACATAATAACCTATACACATTTTGGATTTTATAGAATTCAGTATATCCAACAGATCAACTTTATTAAAGCAATTACACTGAACTAACTCATCTAATGCGTCAGCTGTGTGTGCTGCAGAGTGCGCCCAGCCTCTTACATGAACATATCCCCTAACATCCTGCTCAAGATGCATATATTCTAAAAGTTTGTCTTTTATTTTATATAGCTTTTCTTCTAGTAAAAAATCCTGTTTTCTATGCTGATCTATAATAAGTGCAACTATTAATACTGAGAAGGCTCTTGCAAAAACAGCATCCTCATCTTTATCATATATTCTATAAAAAAGATGCGTATTGTCCAAGCTGATACTTAGTAAATGTTCAAGTTGTTCAAAGTTAAATCTTCCTTCAGTAATCCAATGGAAGAAAGTCACATAAATTAGCCTATCTCTAAGTTCTGGGTCTAAACAGCCTATATTATCCATCATTTCTAATCCTAGTGAAAAATAGTTTTCTTGATTTTCTAATAAATACTTATTCTTTTTAACTCTTAGCAACTTTTCTTTTAAAATATTCTCCTTTTGTGTCATCTAATCCTACCTCCCTTATTTAACTTCTCTTTCCATTATAAAATATAAAAGCTGACATCTATATGTCAGTCTTTATATTTTATATATATTTTTTTTATGTATTCAAGCATGTCCACCCTTAACTTTTTTGGGGCTACTATTTCACATTCACTACCAAAGCTTAAAACGAACTTTTTCAAACCTTCTTCCTCAGGGAAAAAGTCCTCAACTATAAAGGTTCCGTCCTTCAGTGGTTTGATCGTATCCTTTGAGAAATGCTCATTTAGTTGCTCTCCTATTTTACTAGAAAACTTTAGTGTTACTAAAATACTATTTCTTTCGTAACTATCAGTAAATATCTTTTCTATTTCTTCTTTA
Source organism: Clostridium sulfidigenes (assembly GCF_052067195.1). Lineage (NCBI taxonomy): Bacteria > Bacillati > Bacillota > Clostridia > Eubacteriales > Clostridiaceae > Clostridium > Clostridium sulfidigenes. Next base: position 27,726 of record NZ_JBQHQR010000016.1, read on the forward strand.
GAAATTATTCTTTTTATAAAGTTGTCCCCTAGATTCATGTTTCTTATTCTTACAAGTTTAAACTTTCTATAGTCATTTCTTACTTTACAAAATGCAATTATATACCATTGCCCATTAGCAAATTTTATCTGAATAGGCTCCACTATTCTCTTTGAATATTCCATTCTTCTATTTATGTATTCAAATTCTAACATCCTACCATCTTCAATTGCCTTATTAATCAAAAATAAATACTCTCTAAGTTCCTGTTCCATACTAAAGTGAGACAAATTTATACTAAGGCTTTCACATTCTTGATCTCTATGATTTTGTAAAGTTTTAAATTTAAGTACTATGTCATTAAATTGTTGGTTTTTTCCAAACAAAAATTTTAAATTCTCCATTACAGCAATTAATGGTTCAATTTCTTTTTTGTTAAGAAACAGATTGTTTATATTGTAGTTTTCCATAATATAATAGCCCCCACCTTTTCCACATTCAGCAGCTATAGGAACACCAGCTTCACTTATTTTTTCTATATCACGGTATATTGTTCTTAAAGACACCTCAAAATGCTCAGCAAGCTCTCTTCCTGTTACCAAACCCTTTTGAGAAATTATTATTAACATTGATAATAATCTTTCTGCTCTCATAATATCAATACGCTTACTAACGCGCCCTACCTTCCTACGTAAATTTACACTCTAATTAATTTTTATCTTTCTTAGTTAAAAAAGCTCTATTAATGTCCCATGTATGGCATATTATATTTATAGTCTTTTGCTTGTGATATATCTTAAATGCCTTAGATCCCCTTAATGCTAGTAATATTAATACTTTATAAGGAAACCTCATTTATTTATAATACGCTTCTCCGTAACATATATAACGTAGACTTTTTTAAGCATTATTATTGAATAATCTGTTATGTTATTTATATAAGAATCCTTTATAATATTTCTAAATCGATATTATATTCTTCTCATGATTTAAAAGACATTGCTTTCTATCTACGCCACCAGCATACCCAGTTAAACTTCCATTAGTCCCAATAACCCTATGACAAGGTACTATTATCCATATTTTATTTCTACCATTTGCACTTCCCACTGCCCTAACACTTTTTTCATTTCCTAACCTAATCGCTAAGTTCTTATAGGATAAGGTTTCCCCATAAGGAATCTTCAATAGTTCATTCCATACATTCTTTTGAAAATCAGTCCCATTTAGTGAAACCTCTAAATCGAATGCTTTTCTACTTCCTTTGAAATATTCATCTAACTGAGCAATAGTATTTTCTAATATTTCATTTGCTTTATTCATCACGGACTTTTCTTGCTCCACAAACATAACTGATAGTATTGAATCTTCAGAGCAAATTATTTCTAATATGCCAATAGGTGAATTATAATAACCATAATATTTTTCAATCATACAAAAACCTCCTAATAAATTTTTTATAATCTATTATACTTTAATCTTATTTATACTATTTCTTTTTCTATACTCCTTAGGAGCAATACCTGTATTTTGCTTAAAATAATTATAAAAATTAGAAAGGCTTTTAAATCCTACATCGTATGCAATCTCTAAAATAGTATCATTACTTTTAATTAGAAGCTGCATCGCTTTATTTATTCTTAATTGTGATACATATTCGTTAGGTGTTAGTCCTGTATATTCTTTAAACAATCTTGTTAAATGACTAGTACTAATACCAAATTCCTTTGAAATAAACCTGAAATTAATTGGTTTATTATAATTCTGGATTAACTTTTCCTTTATTTTTTAAATTAATTCTCTATTCGGTTCAAAATTATGTTCCTTTATATCAGGCCTGCATAATTTACATGGTCTGAAACCTTCTTTCATAGCATCATCTACACTATTAAAAAACAATATATTCTCTTTCAGTGGTGTCTTAGCTTTACATGATGGTCTACAAAAAATACCTGTTGTTTTCACAGCATAGTAAAATAACCCATCATAATACTTATTACAACTTATTACTGCATTCCATTTTTCATCTTCAGATACTACTATGTTTCCTTGCATAATTACCACCTCCTAAAAGCATTTACATAATTATTATAGGGTTCTAACCTCATAACTAAACTTATTCTATATACATTCCTTACTTTCGTTATAACAATTAATAATGCCAATTTTACTCATAATTATAATTCCACTACTCGTAAAAGTTTATTTTATATTTTGATTCTAGCATTGCTAAAAGTACAAATCTTCCTGTATTTTGCTATCTAATTTTAAGTATTTTCACTAAGGTGTTTCAGGTACCCAAACGAGTCTATATTTTTGAAACAGCTGTAAAAATCATGTATCCATCTTGTTTTAATTGATTATAACAATTGGATAAGTAATGTTAAAGTTTTTATTACTACTTACTTAGACCTCTTATATAATTCATAAATTTAATTTCCCATTGTGATTCTGAACTATATGATTCATATTTATTATCTAAATAGTGTTTAATAATATAGATTTCTTCCTTTGAAAGTGTTTTAAATAATTCTAAAGCTTCATCTTCCCAAAAACACAGGTTTAACACTTCCACTAGGTCACTTAAGCTATTAATCTCTTCTTTTACCATTGCAATCTTATCTGAAATAAATCTACAATCATTTATTTCATTGATTAAATTACGTAACCTTTCATTATCCATAGTATCATTATCTATAAACTCACTTTCTTTTAAATCATCTTCATACTTAAAGGATAAAAATATATTATCAATATTTCCTGTGGATAATCCTACTTCAATTCTAGGATAAATATTCACAGCTGTTTTTTGGATATACTCTATCTTTTCATTATCAACTATCCCCAAAATATTACAAATGCTCTTTGCTGAGCTCTCTAATTTTACTAAAATTTCAGTTTTGGACAAGTTTCTAAAAATCCCTAACAATGTTTCTCTTTGCAATGCCGAAATCTCTAATGTTAATATATCCACCCCTAAAATATCAAGCCCTATGGCATTTGTTAGTATTGGTTCAAAAATATTAATTAATAGCTCTTTATAATCAGAGCAATAGCTATTTAGAATATAAATAATACTATCCTTATCAAAACATCTACAAAACTCATTTTCTATAAGTAGCGCTTTTAAGTATTCATTTATATATTCAATTCCTTGCAGCTTTTCTGATATGGGATTAGAAAGTTGATAATCTATGCTACAGTCTATCTTATGAGCAAAAAATCTATAGTCATATTTATTAAAAAATTTATCTATTTCATTTATTGTATCCTTATATGATATGTTTTCTATATTAGGTGAACTTTTTCTAACTTCTTCTAATAATTTCTTTCCTCTCTCCATCAAAGAGACTATTTTACTCCAAGAAGCTTTTAATAAGTCACTTATATCTTCTTCCATCAATAATTCCTTTGCGTTCATTAATTCTCTTAATTCTAATCCTAATGAAAAACAAATTGAATTAAGTAACTCTTCCGCTATTTCTATTGGAACTGATGTGCTATCACCCATTGTATAGCGCTCAGTGTGCTTGCCAAGTAAATTCCATATTTTAAACTCAATAAGCATTTTATCTTCTTCACTTATATTTTTATCTATTTGAATATTATCTGAAAACGCCATTAAACTCTTGTTGCTTTCTTCCATAATACCTCCTAAAATTCATGTCCGTACATATCTGTATCATCCACTTCATATCCATATCTTGTATTTCTACAAAGCTCTTCCAAAGTAGTTCCTCTTAAATATTCCAAAGAACCTTGACATTTTCCATCAAAATGTCTTTTCATAAACTCAATAAGTTCATCATCAGCTATCTGATCCATGGCTTCATTTTTAAAAAAATAGAAAGACTCTTGAATCTCCATTAATGTCTCTTTATAATTCTGTTGCATTATATAAGGAGAATCACAAAAAACCTCCACTAACTTTTTTAAAATTCCTTCAGAAAACTCAATTCTTCCTGTATCTTTTAATGACTTAAAACGATTCTCCACCAGCTCATTAATTTCTACATCACATAAAGCTAACCCATATTTTATTGTTATTTCATTACACCCTTTTAACTCAATTGCAGCTTGTTTTTTCTGGAAATTTTGAAATGCTAAAGTCATATTTTTATCCACCATAATCACCTCTAGATACACAGTACTCCTAACTCTAACCCAATGCAAGACTTGAAATTTTAGTAATTTTGTGGTAATATAAAATTAGAAAATACTTCCCAGTTTAAAATTTAATCTGGGAAGTATTTTTTATATTATAATAGATTTTTCTTATATTAATGATATATATTTCCGCTTCTCTTCAAACTGAGCACAATATAATCAAAACTAATCAAAAAACTTTCCTTTATAAAAATTCTCATTGTCAAGTTTCTTTGCTGTAAGCCTGAACATGACACAGCCATCTGGGCATACAATATCCTTGCTATATCTGCTATTGCCACCAATGTTCTCTAAATCTCCGCCACTTCTCACCGACTCCATGATTGGGAACATAATCATCATAACCTTGGAACAGATACCCTGTCCATCCGAATTTGTGGGACAGCCATAGGTGCAGGTATACTTATCCCCTACTTCTTCGCCGTTTCTGCAGTACCGCTCTGTATGGTCACTGCGAAGAAAACCAGTTACCTCAATTTCAAATTCGTACTCCTCATCATACCATTTTTTCATAACTAACCTCCAAATTCTTGTTTATATATATATAATTTTCCAATAGCTTAATAACGTAATTATAACACAAGCCAATGACACTTTTAATATCATTGGCTTAATTTAAATAGTTGATTTTCCATCTTTATAACAATCACTATTTCTTTATCAGTTTTAAACTACTCCCACTTAAAAAACTTAATAGATACCCAAATACATGTTACAGAAAGTATACTTATAACTAAAATTGGTAGTATTGCATTATCTATGCTTAAGTTAAGTGATGCACTTTTTAAAAGCTTTATTCCCTGAGTTAATGGTAGGATATCTGCCACCTTTTGAAGGGATGTTGGCATAACCTCATAGGGTAATGTTGCTCCTGAAAATATAAGCATAGGAAAGTATAAAATACTTGCAATAACACTTGCCATTTTATTATTTTTCGCTATTCCCCCCACCATAAATCCAATGCTGAACATTGATGCCATTACTAATGTATAAGCTCCTAAAAAGTTTATCCATGAGCCTCTAAATTGAAACTTGAAAAATATTTTTGCTGTTAAATAAATAAGTATTAATGAAACAATGGCATATAAAGTATAGATCATTCCTTGAACTACTAAAATCATAGCTGGGCTAACTGGTGTTACTCTAAATCTTTTTAATATCTTTCTATGACGATACTCAGATAATACTAATGGTAATCCCATGAAACCACCTGCACATATTGCAATAGTTGATACAGCTGCAAAGGATTGTTCCATGAATGTAAAGTCTGCTTCAGGAAATGCGGGTTTATTTCCATAAATAACACCTAAAATAACAGTTATCACCACTGGCATACAGATTGCAAAGATGAACATATCCATGCCTCTTAGTGATAACTTTAATTCAGTTTTTAACATTCCTTTAAATGCTCTCATCATCCAAATCCTCCTCATCTACAAACCATAAATAGGCATCCTCAAATTTTTCATATGGACTCAATTCCACTGCTTCTTCAATTGTTCCATAAAAATCTATTGCTCCATTTTTTAAAATACATATTTTATCGCACAGAACTTCAACTTCATCCATGAAATGAGATGTTAAAAAGATTGTGAGTCCTTGCTTCTTTAATTTTAATAAGCACTTCCACACATCTCTTCTAGCCTTTACATCTAATCCTGTTGTAAGCTCGTCAAGGAATACTACCTCTGGGTTAGGAAGTAAGGCTAGGATAATAAATAATCGTTGTCTTTCACCTCCTGATAATTCACTTACTAAATTTTTCCCCTTATCTTGAAGGTCAAATTCTTCTAATAATTTATTGCAATCTAATGGATTTTTATAAAGAACTTCAGTTATTTCACACAACTCTTTCACTGTTATTTTATCTTGATAATTAGATTCTTGAAACTGAACCCCAACCTTTTGAAATAGCTGTTTTCTTTCTTTTTGAGGATTCATGCCTAGGATAGATACCTGACCATGATCAAAATTCTTTGTACCTAAAATACACTCTATGGTAGTACTTTTCCCTGCCCCATTGGCACCTAGCAATCCAAATACCTCGCCTTTCTTTACTGTTAAACTAACACTCTTCACCACTTGAACATCCCCATAGGATTTATAGAGATTATGAACTTTTATTACTTCCATGTGTTATTCCCTCCTTTTGATAAAAGAATAACACCAGCACAAAGTCTGGTGTTAAAGTGTAGAGTTTGTATTAAATTTGTTTTTCATAAATTGTAATTGCCTTAATATAATTTTTGCATTTTTTTCTGCATCACTTAAGGAAGTAAGAAGCTTATCACATGCTGTAACAATGTCCTCATCTTCTTTTGGTTTATCAATTACCTCTCTAATATCAATTTCTATACTTTCTGACATTGAATTAATCATTCTTAAAATTGCTGAAAGAGAATAATTAGCACAACGTAAAGTACGTATTATTTTAAGTATATTAATATCACTTTCAGTATAAACTCGATATCCATTATGCCTTCTCTTAACAGTAAGTAAACCATTCATCTCCCAATTTCTTAATGTGTCCATTGTGACCTTAAGATAGTCTGCTGTTTGCTTTCTCGTAAAAAATATATAATTATCTTGAGAATCCGTATCTAATAAAAGCTTCTTTGAAAGTTCTATAGCTTCCTCTGCATTTTTTTGTTCTTGCTTTATCTGACTTATATAATCATTTGTACAGTTAATTGCTTCTTGAAACTCCCCCTTGGCAGATAGCTTAACAACATTGATTATCTTCTTTCTTAGCCCATTTTGTAGAACCTCTACTTTAAAGGCAGTTCTAGCAAGATTAAACTGTTCTATGTGATAGTCAGTAAATACTCTATAACCATTTTGTAATCTATTCACCTTTGGTATTAATTCAAGCTTTTCGTACAAACGTACAGTGTTGGAATGTACACCAACTCTTTTAGCTACTTCTGATGTTTTATATACCTTATCCATACTATGTGCACCTCCATGTTATCATAATAACACTTATGGAAAGTCTGGTGATATAGTGTAGAGTTCTATTTAATTCTTGTTTAGTTTTTGCTATCTCATTTTCATCTTCTAATATTACAGGATAAATTCAATATGTTAGTATTTAAATAGCTCCTTTTGAGGAAATATTCCAAAAGCCCCACCAGTATGGATAAATAAAATATTTTCATCATTTTTAAAGTTTCCATTTTTTATTTCTTCGCTTAATCCATACATGGCTTTACCTGTATAAACAGGATCTAAAATTATTCCTTCTAATTTTGCAAATTCCTTAATGAAATTTATTTCTTCTTCTCTGCTTAAAGCATATCCATTTCCTACATATCCATCTATAATTCTTATTTCATCTTTAGACAATTCCAAATCTACATTAATATATTTCATGGTATCTTGTACTATTTCGTAGATTCGATTTTTAAAATATTCACTATCATCACAAACATTAACACCTAAAATATCACACTTGTTTTCTGATATTTTATTTGCTAAAAAAGTTCCTGCGTAAGTACCTCCAGATCCCACAGCGAGTATAACTTTGTCAAAATGAACACCTAACTCCTGTTCCTGCTCAATAATTTCTTTCATTGCATTATAATATCCAAATGTGCCTATTACATTTGAAGCACCTTCTGGAATAATATAGGACATATAACCTTTTTTATCATATTCCGACTTAATCTGTTCCATAATTTCTAATCTTGAATTTTTATATTCTTCTGCGGTAATAAAACGAATATCTGCACCTAAAAGCTTATCTATAAATAAATTTCCATCAGATTCAATATTGCTGCTTCCTCTTAAAACAAGTACTGATTTCATCCCAAGCCTCGCTGCTACTGCTGCCGTTGCTCTACAATGGTTTGATTGGATTCCACCGCAAGTTATAAGCACATTAGCCCCTTTATTAATAGCATCTTTTACTGTAAATTCTAATTTTCTAATTTTGTTTCCTGATACTTCAAGTCCAGTTTGATCATCTCTCTTTATATAAATATTGGGTCCACCTAACATTTTAGAAAACCTCTCAAGTTTTTCAATTTTAGTTGGCATATTTGAAAGTTTTATTCTTTCTGGAATTTGAATTTTGTTTAAAATATTATTCATATTTTGTTCATCTCCTTTAGTAATTATAGGATTGGAACGTAATTATACATAAACCCAGGGTATAATATTTCATTCCATATATTTTTTCAGATATTTTCCTGTATAGGATTTATCACACATTATAATATCTTCAGGCCTTCCCTCTGCTACAATATGACCACCATTTTCTCCCGCGTCAGGGCCCATATCTATTATATAGTCTGCGGTTTTTATCAAATCCAAATTATGTTCAATTACAAGCACAGTATTTCCTAAATCAACAAGTTCATTAAGTGATAGTAACAATTTTTCAATATCTTTAATATGAAGTCCTGTGGTTGGCTCATCTAAGATATATAAATTGTCCTTCTCTTTTTTAATTTTTCCCAGTTCTCTTCCAAGCTTTAACCTTTGAGCTTCTCCCCCAGACAATGTAGATGAGGATTGTCCTAATTTTAGGTATCCTAATCCTAGCTTGTTTAATACATTCAATTTAGAATGTATTAGGTTTACATCCTTGAAAAATTCCACTCCTTCTTCAATTGTTAGTTCAAGAATATCAGCTATGTTTTTTTCTTTATATTTGACCTCTAATATCTCACTTCTATACCTTTTACCTTTGCATACTGGGCATATGGTTATGATATCTTGCATAAATTGCAACTCAGTTACAATATTTCCTTCTCCCATACAAGTCTCACATCTTCCACCCTTATTATTGAAACTGAAACTTGAAATGTCATACCCTCTGGCTTTTGCTTCTTCTGTTCCTGCAAATATATCTCTTATTTTATCATAAATATTAATATAGGTTGCTGGATTTGAACGTGAACTTCTTCCTATTGGTGATTGATCAATATATCTAACATCACTAATATTCTCAATGCCATCAACTCCATCATTGAGTCCTGGCTTAACTCTAGAATCATGAAGCTTTGAGTATATGCTCTTGTATAATATCTCATTTACCAAACTGCTTTTTCCAGACCCTGATACACCTGTAATGCAAATAAAGGTTCCTAATGGTATGCTTAGGTTAAAATTCTTAAGATTATTTTCTCTTGCACCATGTATTCTTATATGTTTTCCTATCCCTAAACGTCTTCCTTTAGGAATAACAATTTTCTTCTTTCCAGTCAAATATTGTCCTGTTATAGATCTTTCTGTATTAATAATCTCCTTAATACTTCCACTTGCAATTATCTTGCCGCCATTTGCTCCTGCACCTGGTCCTAATTCAACTATATAATCTGCGTTCCCAATAGTCTCCATATCGTGTTCAACTACAACTACAGTATTACCCATGTCTCTTAGCTTTTTTAATGTATTAATTATTTTAAATGTATCCTTCTCATGTAGTCCTATACTTGGTTCATCTAATATATACATCATCCCCATTAGATTTGATCCTATTTGTGAAGATAAACGTATTCTTTGAGTTTCTCCTCCAGAAAGAGTATCCGAACTTCTCCCCAAGCTCAAATATTCAAGTCCTATTTCTTCCAGAAGCTCTAGTTTTATTATCATTTCATTAATAATCTGCTGTGCAACTTCCCTTTTAGACTCCACCACTTCTAGTGATGATATAAATTTCTTTAATTTTTGTATCTGCATTTTCCCAAACTCATTTATGTCTATTCCATTTATCTTAACTAATAATCTTTCTTTTTTTAGCTTTTTACCCTTACAGTCTGGACAAATGTGACTGGCAAAGAGTTTTTCATTATCTCTATTCTTTGTTCCTTTATCTAAATTATCTTTATAAAGCCGTGTTATATAGTTCACTAGCCCTTCATAACTTACGTACCTTCGTCTTTCTTCTATTTCTCGCTCTCCTGTTGGCTTCATCAGCTCATAACGTTCACCTTTAGTTCCATAGAAAAAAATATCTTTTATTTTCTCTGGGAGCTCATTAAAAGGAGTATCAATACTAAAATTATAATGTGCTGCAAGGCTATGCAATCTTGCTGCACCATTTTTATCACTCAAACTGAATTGAGATACATAAAGTGGGTCCATTCTCATGCTCTTCTTTTCATCCCTAATCAAAAGGTAGGGTTCTGTCATTTTATAGGTTCCAAGTCCCTGACATGTAGGACATGCTCCACTGACATCATTTGGTGAAAAATATTTAGGGAGGAATTTCCCTGTAATAATACTATGTTCACAGTTAATAAACCCCTTAGTAAACTTTCTTACTTCATCTTCTGAAATCTCCTTGCTTAGGATCTGTAGTCTTATAAAATTCTGTCCTACTTCCAATCCTCTTTCTATTGCGCTAACTATTTGTTCATAATTCTTTTTATATACTGAAACCTCATCTACTATTACTTCAATTTTATAAGTTCCAGTCTCCTCTAAGTTTATATTATTTTTAATATCAAACACTTCATTGTTGATCACAAATCTTCTGTAGCCTCTACTTCTAAGTTCAGTTAATAAATAATCATAGCTTTTATCAAATATTTTATTAACAGGGGCTTGTACTTCAATTCTAGTACCTTCTGGGAGACTCAATATATGCTCAGCTATTTGACTGGTTGACAAACACTGAATTTCCTTATGGCATATAGGACAATGTGGAGTTCCTAATACTGAATATAATAGTCTAATATGGTTTGACAAGTCAGCCATAGTTGCAACTGATGAACGGGGATTCTTAATACCTCTCTTCTGTGGAATTGATATTACTGGAGATAACCCTGTGACCATATCTACATCAGGTTTTTCCATATTCATTATATTAGATCTAGAAGATGATGATAGAGACTGTAAAAATCTTCTTTGTCCTTCTGCATATAATACGTTATAAGCAATAGACGATTTTCCTGAACCACTTACTCCAGTAATTACAGTGAGAGCATCTCTAGGTATCTCTAAATCAATATTTTTTAGGTTGTTCTCTCTTGCTCCTTTTATACTTATACTTTTTCTAACCAATTGTATTCTCCTTTACTTTCTAAATAGCTTCTAAGTTATATATCACTGTCAAAATTATAATAATAAGCCGCTTCTTCAAAGGTAGCCTTGCTTTTATCCATAAGTTTTATTGATTCACTAACCTTAATTAGTACATCTCTTTCTGCAAGCCAATTATAAGTATCTGTAAGTTCATTGCCATCATTACTAATATTATATTTCTTTTTCAAGTATTCATTAATCATTGATACGCCTCTTATTTCGCCTTCTTCTTTCATCCATCTGACAATTGGATAAAAAAGAACATCTTTTCTCTCTTCTACATACTCTTTACACAATTCTAATATTTTAACTAAACTTAAAATAGTTACTTCATTTTTAATCAAAGTCATATATGTGCACTTAAAAAAATCAGGGTTGAGCTTTAATCCTTGACTTATTACTTCTCTGCCCCTAAACTCATTATTTAATGCTATTTCTATGCAAGCTATATGGCATACTAGTTTTTGAATTAAACTGAATCCATCAACAAGCTCTTCTTCAACCATTAATAGCTTTTCTGCTTTTTTTATACATATAATTCCATAGATTGCTGACTTTAATAAATTCTCCTCTTTGTCTCTATCACCTAAGAATTTATCTCCATTAAAAAGCTTTTCTATTGTTTCATCAGTTGAAAATAATAATTTACTTTCATTTAAAACTGTTCTAAAAAAATTTTGATTTTGAGGACTATCTATCAATTCAATAAAATAATTTCTGCTATATAGTTCCACTTGGAAGTCTATATCATCCTCTACAAGTGAATACTGATTATATACCTTCTTGCTGTTTTCCTTTGATATTAACCATATATCTATATCAGACTTTTCCCATAAATTATCATTTGTAATACTTCCATAGGAAAAAGCAGCAATAATATTACTGTCCCTTCTGACCTTTTCAACAAATTTCTCTAAGGCACTATTATACCTTTTTTTAATATATGACATATTTGTATTCATAATTATTAAATCTCTTCCTCTCTTAGAATATTAACCTCTAAACTTATACTTTAAATTATATACTTTATTTCCAAACTGAACAATAATATTGAATATTTTACATATTTATAATAATATTGTTTACACATTCAATGATTACTACATAAAAAGCAGTAGAATCCTGAAATTCTACTGCTTCTCTGTGTTCTTAATTAACTAATTTTATAGAAGATATTGCCTTAATTAAAGATACTGCTTTAACTTTTCTAATGGCTCTAAGCTACTACAGAATAATACTTGAGTTATTAAAGTTTGCCCATGCTATATTATTGTCAATATTCCTAACCATTCTGTAAGCTATTGGCTTAAATCCACACTTAGGCCAAAAATTTGAACCAGAAAGGTTGGTTATTTTCCAATCTGTTATTATGCTATTATATCCCTTTTCCTTCATAATCCTATAGCCTTCATTCATTAACTTTTTACCAACACCTCTTCCTCTTTGGAAATGGTGAGTGCCCGCAATATGTAGCTCTACCCCATTATCAGGTGTCATCAAATCTGGAGTAATAGGCTCATATACTTGAAATCCTAATTCCTTCATATCCTTTTCTGCAATAAGAATCGTCGAATCATTATCCTCTACTAAACTTTTATACCCAGCATTTATATTCATTACAAGTTCAGGTTTTACAGGTAAAAAGGTAGGTGCTGAATTGAGGCATGATAAGATTATACTAGACATATTACCCATTATTTCACTATCATTTTTGTTAGCAAATCTAATCTCTGCATCAGATAAGTTTTCAAAAGCCTTGTAATCCTCCATATTCATTATTCCATGTACATGATCAATAAAAAAACTTAATCTTTGGAAGGCTTCATAGTACACCTGATTTCCTAGAGGTACAAATGTATGGTGGCTAAAGTAGCCATGTTCAAGCCATACAACAGAAACCTTTGTATAGAGCTCCCTTATAAGCTCAGAGGATTGATCCATTCTAATTGCTATTCCCTCATAGGGCACCCATATATGTCTGCCTCTATGGTCAATTTTCATCTCACCAAATAAATAACCTACTAGTTCATCATTAGCAAAGGCTCCTATTCCAATTGCTTTTCTATTAACAAACAAATTCTCAAGTAAACCCGTTATATATTTTGCATTAAGACAACTGTTCTTCAAGGACTGAAATGACTTACTCTCAAGGTTTTGCCTACATATTAACAAATCAGACATTGCAGGTATATCATCAATAGTAATTTTTCTAAATTCACATTTCTTCATTTCTGTATCTCCTAGTATAATAATGATATAGCCACTAAGGGCTATTCTTTTCTTAATAAATTTATATTACATATTCTAACACAGTAAGTTATCATTAAATATGTAAAAAACAATTCTGTATTATTCATTATATAGATTCCCAGCGTCTATTAATAAGCAACCTATCCTAAAGCGTTTACCTATGTAACATATCAGCAACTTACCCTTTGTTTCAGCAACAATCACTAATCTTTCATTCTATTTAGGATAATTCAGCAAGTGTAACCATGTATTAAAGAGCTCCAATATCTTATAGGGTATATCAAAATATCAAATGGGTATAATAAAAATACTTTTTTAATTCACTATAAGTTACATAGAATTAAATATTAAATAGTAAGGAGAATATGAATATGTCTGTCATACTTTCAATCGAAGACGGTGCACCTTGGTATCTTAGTCCTAGCATTTGGGTTGTTCCTGGTGATGATCCAAATGGTAGCCCTGGATTCCCAACTTTTAATAGTAAAAATTATGTTTGGTCGCGGGTATACAATAGTGGTACAACTACTGCCTATAATGCAATTGTCAACTTTTACTGGACAGAACCATCATCATTAATTACTAGAAAAACAGCAAAAAAAATTGGTTCAAGTAGTGTTATTCTTGGTCCTGGAGAATCAAAAGATGTACTTTGTCTAACACCTTGGTATCCAAATTGGGGAAATGATAAGCATATATGTCTTATCACAGAAGTATTTTCTTACTCTGATCCACTCCCTCCACATGGAGATAATGATCCATTCAATCCACCAGCAGATAGACATGTAGCCCAACGGAACATTATTGTTGAAAGCATCACCCCTAATAAGAGAACAATAGTAATACCATTTATAGCTAGCAATTCTGCCCGAATGTGCTCTGATGAAATTTCACTACAAGCTAGACGTGCACCCATAAAAGATTTATCTGAGTTAAAAACAGTTATCGGATTAGAAGAATTACCAAAAGAGATGGAATATGTAGAAGAATTGGGGATAACATCATATCGATGTGGGGATCAAATCACTAATATCGGTAAACCCACTCTTACACTTAGTATAAATAAAGAGGATCAAACTGGAATGGCTCTTGTTGTAAGATTACCAAAAGAATACGACACCAATACTGGTTCTTTCTTTTTAGTTGAAGAATTAATTTGTGATGAAGTAGTAGGTGGAATTGGGGTTTTAGTAATGCTTGAAAATAATGAGTGAGAAAATAAAGTTCAAAGAAAGAAAGGAGCTAAATAAATGTCTACTTCAACTGTGCCTGTAACAATTCCTTTTAGACCTTTTGCAATCTGTTCACAAACAAATATGATGAATACTGATGGTTTTTTTATTGTAAATATAGGAAAACAAATTATACAAACTTCTATTGTCAACGAAAGTAATACAACTCTAAAAAATGTGCGTGTATATATTGAAGGAATTTCAGATCCTGGTATCCCTCTTCCTACATCATTTGATTATGTGGGAGATGTTCCTCCAAATGCATCTTTTTCTGTAAGATTTATAACAAGTTTTATCGCAGCTAATCCTGGAATTGCAAATATCAGCTTTATCATTGAAAGTGATGGTTTTTCCTTTAACCGGATAATTAAGAAGATATTCATAACAAGAATAGATTATCATAAACCAACTAAGACATACAGTGTTGTCATGCCTGAAGGCTCAATGAAAATAAATATTCATAATGCTATTGTGGGTCTCGGAGAAAAAGATCCATGCAATCCCGAGAAAACAAAACCATTCATTGTACTACCAACTGATGTGACCTATGATTGGGTTCCAAATCCACCATATGAAGGGATCAGAGGCCCTTTCCCTTACAATGATCCTTGGTGGAAGATTGCTTTAGGAATCTTAGCTGGAGCATTTGCACTTGGTGCGCTTCTCTACGATTATTTTAGTGATGGAGAGCTTGATGGAGGTGTTGTGTCTGTTAAAGGTACCTTCGAGGAAACTACTCCATCGGTTTGCTGTCCTTCAGTAACTACATCAGCCACTAATACAGATGATTGGTTTGAGAGAGGTCTATATAGTGCTGCTGGGGCAATTGCAACTGCAGCAATTGCTTCAGATGGACCAGATTTACATTATCGTGGTCAGGAACAAACCCCTCCAGTTTCTGGAGAATTAACTATTAGTGAATCTGTCCAACTAAAAATTAATTATCCTGTAGCTCCTAGTCCTGGTAGAGATTATCCAATAGAAGGTGACTGGGAATATACTCGAACTACTACTAATAAAACCTATACATTCAATACATCTGATCAACGACAAAACATACATTTTTTGAACTCGTATGAAGTAAAATCACCTAATATTCATCACCGAGGTGATCCACTTAAGATTTGTGCAAGTTTTGAAAAATCCGATGGAAGTTATTATTCAGGTAACGAGCTTTACGTAAATGCAGTATTAATTTCTACACAGGGTGAAGTTCTTCGTTTCGAGCTTTGTGATAATGGCATAGGATTAGATGAGAAAGCAAACGATACTTTGTACTGTGGTGGCTTATATAATGAAGAAGAGCTTCAACCAGGAAATTGGTATCTATTCGTTTTTGCACAAGATGTAAATACCGTAAAAGAAGGTACTCCACCATTCGATGCAGCACATACAATCGGAGGTTTTTTACTTACCTCTCAATTAGAACTGAATTTTAATGGACCACCATGTCAACTTAATCACGATTCGGTTATCAAAGTGGTTTAAATATTCAAAACATGTTTTTTAGTTACAAAGACTAGACCTTAGTTCTTGATCTATTTCAATTGCAGCAATTAATTTATCATTAGCTAACACTCCCAAAGCATAAGCATTCTCCCAGTGGTCTTCATATAATTTATAAGCTGTATTTCTACATTATCATCTAGTATTACCAAAAAATAAAAATTACTATAGGCATTTTTGCCCATAGTAATTTTCATTTTTAAATTTACTTAGCATCACTTATATGATTAGAAAATAAATTGTTTTATCCTTATCAAAAACTAATTTTCTTCTTTTCTTTTTCTCATATATGCAAGGCTTGCTCCTAGAGCTAGAATCATAGTACTTGATAACATTAAAGCATTTGCACCCACCATAGTACCTGTTTTTGGAAGGTTTTTATCATTTACATTCTTAGCCCCACCTTGGTTATTGTTGTTGTTACTGTTATTTTTGTTATTGCTATTGTTGTTATTGCCATTGTTATTGTTTCCTGGTTTATCTCCAGGTTTGTCCCCTGGTTTATCTCCTGGCTTGTCTCCAGGTTTATCTCCAGGTTTGTCTCCTGGCTTGTCCCCAGGTTTATCTCCATCGTCCTTCTTTGACTCTTCAATCATAAAGGTTATGGTTTTTTCTGACTTATTACCAGCCTCATCAACTGCTGTAATTACTAATACATGCTTTCCTAATGCCTTTATTGATGAACCATCATAAGCCTTTCCATCTAAAGTCATTGTAACTGTTGCTTTTTCTCCTGTTGTAACTTCAGGTGTTACTGCATCAGTGTATGTCTTTCCATCCTCTACACCTTTAACTATTATTTCTGGAGCAGTTTTATCTATTGTAAAGCTTACTTTATATTCCTTAGATATATTTCCTGCTCTGTCTTGAGCCTTAACTGTAAGAACATGAGTACCTTCTTCAGTTATGTCTCCACCAACATATTCTTTTCCATCTAGTAACATAGTTTTATTGCAATTTTCTTCATTAACAACAATCTCTGGTCTTACTGAAGAATTGTATACCTTGCCATCTTCTAAGCCCTTGATTTCAAGTGTTGGTGCTGTCTTATCCACAACTACTGTAAAGTCTAAAACAGTACGGTTTGCAAATGAATCATTACATTCCACCTTAACCTTCATGTTATTTTCTACGTTTAATTCATAGGCAAATTCTTTCCTGTTATTCTCTTCACCTAGAACTGGGAAGGTGTCTTGGCGGACTATATTGTCTCCATTAACGGTCAATGAATATCCTACCCCATCATCTTCAGCAATTCCCTTAATTGTAATTGAATCCTTATTGGTATAAACTTTTCCATCTTCATATAGAACTGGATCTGAAATTGAAATATTTGGCGCCTTTCCATCATACCAAATCGTATATACATAGTCATAAAAAACTTTGCCGTTATCATCTGCTGCATATACCTTTACCTTATTACCTCCAACCTTTAATTGTACAGGGAATTCAAAGCTTAGGTCGTTGTTTACCTTTATATCTGTGTTGTTTATCTTAAATGTATTGATTTTCTTATTAACTGCACCACTTATTGTGTAAACATCATCTTCGCTAAATCCACCTAATATTGGTGCTGCTATTGTAAGTGGTCCTAAGTTATCAAATAAAATCTCAAATGGTCTAGTAGAATCTTCTTTACCTACTCCAAAGCTAGTTATTGAACTATTTTTAGCTAAATCCGTTGCCACTACTTCAAGTAGATTATATCCCTCAAAAACTCTTACAGCTGTTTCAAAACTTCCGTCTTCATTCAAGTTTACAGTAGTCCATCCAATATTCACCTTAAGGTTTTTATAGTCAGTATAGTCATCCTTTACAGTTCCCTTTACAAGTAAAGTCATACCATCACAAATAACTCCATCTTCGCCAATCTCTGGAGAAGTTATTGTTATAACAGGCTCCTTATTGTCATAAACTACATTATAGGTTTTACAAAGGTCTGTTATTGGCTGTCCTTTTTCATCTATAGCCTCTACCTTAAATTCATTTTTTCCTTCTGTTACAGAAACAGGAGCTTTGAAGGTATTCTTTTTAGTTATTTCAACTTCAACTCCATTAATTTTTAAAGTCTTAACATCCTTTGATACTGTACCATTAACTGTATATACTCCGTCAACAACAGCATCCTTGCCAATGTTAATACCATCAGATAGATTATCAAAATCTATCATAGAACCTACTGTTATACTACTAACACTACGGTTAATTGCATTGTCCATTGCTCCTACACTTATAATATTTGATTTTGTTGTATCCAGCTTAAATTTACAGCTGTATACTCCATCCTCACCTTTATTTACTTTTTCAACTTGATCCCAAAAAGTATTTACTCCATTAAGATATACATCTAAACCAAGTGCAGATATTCCTGTATTAGCTTTACCAAGATCTTCAACGGTCCACTTTAATGTATAAGTGTCGTTCTCTAAAGAACATTGGTCCTCAAGTATATTTATCTCTGGACCTACAGTATCTACCTGTACTGGGAAATACATTGTCTGTGGTTTTGCATTTTCATAATCAATATTGGCCATTACTTTTACATAGTATTGTCCATCCTCAGCACATTCATACTCACCAGTTTTACTGTTATATATAGCTCCATCCCATGTACCTGATGTAATAGTTGTGGCCATTCCTCCTAAAACAGACCCTTTATTAAAATCAGCGTCTGTAGTTAAGTTTCTTATTACTTTTTCTGTTCCATCATTTTTATCTACTACTTGTACATTTATATTCTTTGCATTTCTTAATAATGCAAGATAAGGCATACAATAATCAGCATCCCCATCACCATTTGGTGATATTCCTGCTACTTTAGGATTTATTGTTTCCTCTTTATTTTCATCAAGAACAACTTCCCCTAGATAGAAAGGAATTCCCATCATCTGATCTTCTATTAATCCAGTAAGTTTTAATATTGAATCCTTATCATATAAAGGTAAATCTATAACATTTGGCTTGCTCCAACTACCATAGAATCCCATGAAAGGAATAACAAGATTTGGATTTTTTCCATCCTTTGCGTTAAAGTGTACAAATCCCTCAACAAAGTTTTCTGATTTATAACTGTCTGGAATAGTTATAGTTACATTAACTGAAGCTTCACTATTTCCATTAATAGTTACAGACTTCTCACTGAAGCTGATTTTTGAACCTTCAATTACATACTCTGAAAAATGTCCTGCTTCATCTACTATTTTTTCTCCAAGAACACCCTCAGAGGATAAATCAAATGTAACAGCCTCACTACCGTAATTTTTAAGCTTTAGAGTAAAGCTTTTCTCTTTTCCAATTTCCTTTATTGATGCAACTGCATTGCCATTTACATCAGTTACCAATACTTTATTGTCTACTGCACTCTTAATATCTATAAGTCCAGCACCTTGTCTTCTTGGTGAATATGGTACATTTCCACCTTCATAATTTCTATCAAACTGTACCATTGATGTATTTACAAGTGTTTTCTTAGCAAATTCTACTAACTCTCTGCCTGATAATCCACTAAAATTCTTCTTTGTAGCTTGTACAACTAATGCTGCTGCACCTGCTGTATGAGGTGCTGCCATTGACGTACCGCTCATTGTTCCGTATTGATTATCATTAAATGTAGAGAAAATATTTCCTCCTGGAGCAGAAACCTCTGGCTTAAGTTCAAGATTAGGAGTTGGTCCAAAGGATGTAAATGAAGACATATTTCCATCAAATGTATTAGCCTTATTCACTAATTTACCATCAAAATAAACCTTTCCTCCATTTTTTATTTCTGATATTATTTTTTTACCATCAGTATTTCCTACCCATGCAGCAGGTATTAAAGTGTCATTTATGGTCATTCCATGAAGACTTTCATCGCCCTCATCACCATATATAATTACCCCTACTGCGCCTAATTTTGCAGCCATCTCTCTAATTTCTGCACTACCCATTTCATAAATAAATTTTACAACTGCAATTTTTCCTTCGCAACTTGAAAATCCAAAATCATACTCACTGCCAAAACCACAGTCAACAAGTTCATATTTATTTCCCTTTAAGAACTCAGATGGATTTTTTTCAGAAGGTTCAAAGGATATTTCCTCTGTCTTGTCGCCTATTTCAAGCTTTAAAACCTCATTGATAGCATTTGTGTTCTCATATGATGCAACTGATAGAGCATCATCAGCTGTAGCTGGTTGAGATATCATAGCTGTATCAACTGTTCCTAAATCATTAGTTAATAACTTTTGACTATCAGAAGCTGTAGTTGAAATAGCTGAGTTCCCAGCTGCAACTACAACTAAAACTCCTTTGTCTGTTGCCTTTTTAATAGCAACTTCAACTGGATTATTTGGATTCTGGAATCCTGCTTCTGAACCTAAGCTCATATTTATTATATCTGCCTCATGAAGTACTGAATCTTCAATTGCTGCAATTATATCATCATCAAAGCAGCCTCTCATTTCTGGGTGATTTGAAAATACCTTCATTGCAAGAAGTTGTGCCTCTGGTGCAACACCTTGTATTGCCTTTAGGTTATTAACTTCATCTTCTTTACCATTAGCTCCAATTATACCAGCAACATGCATTCCATGCATGCTCTTTCCCTTTGCGTCCTTTATATCATCATTTCTATCGGCAAAGTTATAACCATATGGAACCTTTTCTGTAAATTTAGTTTCTTTGCTTTGCTTTATTTCCTTTATCTTCGCCTTTGAAGAATCAGTTATTCTCATATCCTTATGGTCAGGATCTACTCCAGTATCTATTACTGATACAACTAAGCCTTCTCCCTTATATCCTGACTCCTTCCAAACCTCGTATGCCTTTGTTAATTCCTTTGCAGTAGTCATTATAGGATAATACGTGTTGGCTTCAGATACAGCCTTAACACCTGGCATTTCTTTAATTTTGGAAATTTCGCTTCTTTTAACTGTCATACTAAAACCATTTAAAAGATAGCTATATGTTTGTCTAACTTTTGCTCCTTCTAATTTTTTTGCCTTTGATAACACGTTACTTTGTGTTTTCATTATTTGCTTTTTTGTCATTGAACTGTTTTCAGATATGGATTGCTTATCCATTTGAACAATTACTCTGACAATTTCATTTGGATCCTTTTCTTGGATTAGGTTCTTGTCCCCATTTTTTAGCTTTTCTTCTGCTAACTTTTTGCGTTCTGCTCGATATTCATCTCTCATGAGCTGAATAATCTTATCATTGTAGCTTGTGCTCTCGCTCTGCGCGTATGCTGTGTACTTAACTGATGTGAAACTTAGACTGAAAGTAAAGATAAACATCAGGACTACAGCAACAGCTCTTTTGAAGTCTTTTCTCATTAATATTCCTCCCCATTATTTATTTTGATCATAAAGCCACCCCATAGAATTAGACTTTATGAACTTTATCTAAAGGAATAACCTGTAAAATAATTAACATATATTTAAAGATTACTCCTATGATAACTTTGATACATTTAATTTATTTTCAAAGCACAATACAAATTTCGACACATTACAACTTTAGCATTTCATTTTTCCGAATTTTCAACCCATAACTTATATTATATTATCTGAATGGCATTGTCAATGAACAATGTTCATTTTTTTTTAATATTTTATATACTTTTTATAAATCTATAATTTCCAATGCTTATACCTCCTTTTTATTAAATTAGATAAACTTCAAATTTCAATTTTCATTCTAGTAAGCATTATTGTGCTTCGGTAAAATATTGCATGATATTTATTACAATAACCCAGGTTCAGAATATTTAAACTATATACATATTTTAAAATCTTTCTTTTGAATGTAACTATTTTTTTACAAATATACTCTGTTGAAAATTATATTCATAAAATATACATGTTATGAGAATATTGGTGGCGTACTTAAAGTTCCTGTTAAAATAAGGCTTTATGTCCCTAAAAATTAATGATTTTTCATGGTTCAAATTAAAATTATAATTACATAAAAAACAGCAGAATTCTGAAATTCTGCTGTTTCTAGGTATTCCTATTTATCTAACTTACTTCTATAAGTTCCCCTATTATTTTATTCATAATATCCATTTTCCCTTCAATATCACTAACTAGCTTAAACTGTGTTCTTGCTCTATGAAGATTGTGTTTCTCCTTGTGAATTTTAAAATAGGTATCTCCATTTAAATAATCCGTTAAAAATCTTATACCACATTCAAAGGTCATAAGTTTCACAGAAAACGCCATAAGTTCAATCTCTTTTGGCACAAGTATAGGTAATACTTCATGAAAATATCCCTTTGTAAAATACTTAAACAGATTCATATCAAACCATATTTTTGATAAATCTGTTTCGTCTTCACTTCCGCTAGAAGCTCCATATCTAAGTGCATCGCCGTAGTCATAGAGAATTGACCCTGGCATTACTGTATCCAAATCAATTACACATACCCCTTCACCTGTGTCTATATCTATCATAACATTATTCAGCTTAGTGTCATTATGTGTTACCCTTAGAGGAATGCTTCCATCTTTCATTGCATCTAATATGATGCTCACATCTCTTCTGCGTTTTTTTGCAAATTCAATTTCTTTTCCCACTTCTTCTAATCTGCCACATTTATTATCTTCAATTGCTTTTAACAGATCCTCAAACCTGGTGGCTGTATTATGAAAATTAGGTATTGTATCATATAATTTATCAACAGGAAAATCAGACAACATATTTTGAAACTTACCGAAGGCCTTGGCGCCATAATAAAATTGCATAGGATCTTCAACCTCATCGTAGGTCACTGCATTATCTATAAATTTATATACCCTGAAATAATCATTTTCATTGGTTTTATAGTACTTTTCACCATCCTTAGTTTTTATTATCGTTAGTGTTTCCCTGTCAGGATTTCCTCCACTAAGAAGGATTTTTTTTCTCAGATGCTCTATTATAGCTGAAATATTTTCCATTAAATTCTCAGGATTTTCAAACACATTACTATTGATTCTTTGTAATATATATGGTTTTGCAATATATGTATCATTTATATATCCGTTACCATAAGAGCTCATTTCAGCATTAATATTAAACTGTTTTAAAACCTGATGCAGTTTATATTCCATGGTATAATCCCTCTCTAATCATTTGGTTTATAGCATTTTTAACTGTAGGTAAGTCTTCTTTGTATGTAACTCCATACCACTTATCTAATGTCTCAAGGACTTTCACCTTTGCACTTTGTGTTTTAATCATATTATCAACTACTGAAGGAAGATAAAATTCATCCTTTAATGGATTTTTTAAATTCTTTAAAAATACAGTAAATTCCTGTTCAAGGACATGAAATATGTCAGTGTCAAATCCCCACATGTTCATAGATACCATAGAATTAAGAGGTATTCCACTATTTTTATCAATAGCTGTATGCTCCACCACACTTTTTAAATACCCTTTTTCTATTTCGCATAATCCTCTGCTTACCATGCCATTTTCAGTTAGTGTATTTTTTAGTCTAAATCCAGCCATGCACATCCCTTTATTTTGGGATAAATAATCCCCAACTATTTTGTAGGAATGGCCACCATAGTAATCATCTGCGTTTATTACCATAAAGGGAGTGGTAACTGCACTTTTAGCACAAATCACAGCATGCCCTGTTCCCCATGGCTTAGACCTATTATTAGGGGTAGAATACCCCTTAGGAATTTTGTCTAGTGTTTGAAAAGCATAATCTACATCTATTATCTTTTCAATTCTTTTGCCGATAACATGTCTAAAATCCTTTTCCATTTCTTTTTTTATAATAAAAACTACCTTTGAAAAGCCTGCTTTTACTGCATCATATATTGAAAAATCAAGTATTATTTCCCCATTTGGACCCACAGGCTCTAGCTGTTTAAGACTCCCAAAACGCCTTCCCATACCAGCTGCCATTACTACTAATGTTGTTTCATTCATATTACCACCTATATTTCAATACTTTCTTTATATTCACTAGATTAATTACATTACTTAATTACTACATGCCATTTTATTTTCTTAGAGTATCCAAATCAACCACCACTCCATCTGCCAGCCTGGATTGTTCTGCTGCCATTGCGCAATAATGACTTTCTACGGATTTATCTACTGATGTAATGGCATTAGTGGGTTCTCCATCCTCTGCAATCATATCAATAAATTCTTCCACCATACGATTGTCTCCCCCTGCATGACCAGAAAAATCCGTTGATAGTTTAGATATATCCATTACTTCAGTTTCTTTTCCAAATTGTGTGACTTTAATAGTTTTTTTAGTCAAATCTGCAACAATTTCTCCTTTTGTACCCATAATCTTCTGATAACGTGAACCTGTAGCAGTGAATGCACTCATTGTCAATGAAATGGTGGCACCATCTGTCATATTTAGGTTTACAACCTGATGATCTACTACGTTATTATCACAGTAATATACACATCTTCCATAAGGTCCACTTTGAATTGCTTCTGTAATACTTTCTACAGTGGGATGAAGGGTCAATACATCAACAGGCCACTTTGTATTCCCCTTTGCCACACCAGTTTTTTCATTTGTTATATAAATCTTTTCCGCATCAAAGGGACAATTTGCTTTTGCTTTGCATCCATCCATGCAACGCTTTGTTGCTCCTTCCGGTGCATTTTCTTTATTAAATAAATATGTGCTTCCAAAGGAAGACACAGACTTACAAGTTTTACCTGTGAGCCATAATAACAAGTCCATATCATGACAACATTTCTGTAATATCATAGGGCTAGTAGTATTGGAGTTTCTCCAGTTTCCACGTACAAAACTGTGTGCTTGATGCCAATATCCCACATTTTCAATTGCCATAACAGAAACTACTTCTCCAATTATACCGCTGTCAATTACTTCTTTTAATTTTGTATAGAATGGTGTATAACGCAACACATGACATACAACCACTTTTCTATCACATTCATTTGCTACTTTTACAATTTCCCTACACTCATCAAGGTCTGGTGAAATTGGCTTTTCCAATAACAGGTGATATCCTTTTCTAAGAGCTGGGATTGCTTGTCTTACATGTTCCTTGTCCTGAGTAGTAATAAACATAACATCTGCTAGCTTATCCTGAGCAATTAGTTCTTCTGCACTGTAAAAGCATGCCCTTTTCGGAATGTTATACTCCCTTGCCACATCTTCTACCTTTGCAGGATCAATGTCTGCAATTGCTACAATTTCAATTTTCTCTGGGAATAATTTAGCAGTTAATGCATAGGTGTCTTTTCCTCTACTACCAAGTCCAGCTAATGCTACCTTTAATTTTTTACTCATTTTATTTTCTCCTATTTACTTCTATTTTCTCCATTCATATTTTAAAAGGTATTTCTATGTGCATAGAGAAGACCTTTTCTATAGCTTCCATACTGTTACATATATTGTATAGGTTTTTTTAAAATTTAGCTTATACAATCATCCAGTATAATTGTTATATCATCCAAAATATCTATTTGTTAAATTGTATTCTTTTGTTATATTTGCTAAAATAAATTGATAATAATGCATAAGCAAGGAGTTGGTTGTATGGCTTATATCAGTACTAGATTAAAAAAAGAATTTGAAATCACTGAAATCATCACCATTCACTATTTTGAGTACTTGAAAGATTTTGTTTTTCATGGTGAGTCTCATGATTTTTGGGAATTCCTATATGTAGACAAAGGAACAGTTATGGTACAAGCAGCCTCTGAGAATTATCAGCTCCATGCTGGAGATATGATTTTTCATAGACCAAATGAATTTCACGCTTTGAAGGCAATGGGAAGGAAATCGCCTAATTTAGTGGCAATTTCATTTTTATGCAATTCCCCTTCAATGGATTTTTTTACTGGTAAAGTCACCACACTGTCTTCTATAGAAAAAACTTTAATTGCACAAATTATTTCAGAAGCGCGCACTGCATTTTCAACTCCACTCCATATCCCTTCCATTGAACAAGTAAAACTCTCTACTAGTGCACCTTTTGGCTCACAACAATTGATTTTGTTATATCTGGAACAATTTCTAATTCATATAAAGAGGCATCATTGTGACGATGAAAAAGTTAAAAACCTACCCTCTGTTACAAAACAGTCTTGGGATAGCTCTAATAAATCCTATGTATTTGAACAAATTTTGCATTATTTGCAGCTACACATTTGTGAGCAAATTAAAATTTCAGATATTTGCAATGAATTTTCTATCAGCCGTTCTACCTTACATTCACTCTTCCACAAAAATAAAAACTGTGGAGTAATTGATTATTTCATATATATGAAGATTGAGCGTGCAAAGGAAATTATTCGTGACGGGAATATGAATATCACTGAAATTGCATATTTTCTTTCTTATAATTCTTTGCAACATTTTTCCAAACAATTTAAAAAGTTAACTGGAATGTCACCAACGGAATACATCTCATCTGTTAAGGGTATTTCCCAAACTTATAACTGGCAGCCATAATGTGGCTGCCATTCTTTATTTTGCAGTATATAAATACGACATATGGATGTCATATTCATGTGTTATAATATGATAGAGGTGAAGATATGCAAATCAACCGAATGTTTGAAATAATATACATACTTCTTGATAAAAAAAACGTTACAGCAAGAGAACTTGCTGAGAAGTTTGAAGTTTCTAGTAGAACCATTTATCGTGATATTGAAACATTATCATCAGCAGGTATTCCTGTTTATATGACCAAAGGCAAAGGTGGCGGAATATCTATTTTAGATGAATTTGTGCTGAACAAAGCCGTACTAACCGAAGAAGAAAAATCTGATATTTTATCCTCACTACAAGCAGTTGGTGCAATCAATTTCAATGAAACAGATTCTGCATTACAAAAATTAGGCAGCCTATTTGGAGAGAATAACTCCGATTGGATTGAAGTGGATTTTTCATCTTGGTACAATTCGGAGAAAGAATCTAAATCCTTTAATGATATTAAATCAGCAATCTTATCTAATAAAATAATGAGTTTTACTTATTCAAGCGGAAAAGGCGAAAGAACTACACGAGAGGTAGAACCTTTAAAGCTTTGTTTTAAAGGTATGGCACGTTATTTATATGCCTATTGTACTTTAAGGCAGGATTTTCGATTTTTCAAACTAAGTCGTATAAAGGATATTGTGGTTACAGATAAACATTTTCATCGAAAAGTTATGGGGCCTATATTTAAAGCTGATAACATGTTTAATGAGCAATATATCACTTTGAAATTAAAACTGTCTCCCCATATGGCTTTTCGAGTTTATGACGAGTTTGATAAATATACTAAAGAAGTTGACGGCAGTTTTATAACTGAAACAATTTATCCTATGGGTGAATGGCTATTTCCTTATATAGCTTCTTTTGGTAGCCATTGCGAGGTATTAGAACCTTTTGATATAAGAAACTCCATAAAAGAAGAAATACAAAAAATGCTGAACAATTATTTATAATATGACATACTGTTGACATATTATTTGATTTATTATAAATATATCAAATATATGGAGGTAGTTAAAATGAACTATGAAATTGTAAATCTTGAAGAAAAAATTATTGTTGGTGTAAGTGTGACAACAAGCAACGAAGATCCTAAAATGGGTGAGAAAATCGGCAAGCTTTGGGTTGATTTATATCAAGGTGGCGTCAATGCAAAAATCAAGAATAAAGTAAATGAATATGCAATTGGACTTTATTCCGATTATAAAGAAGACAGTTATCTTGTTACCGCAGGCAACGAAGTATCAAAATCAGAAAACAGTGAGTTTACAACAAAGATCATTCCTGCTGGGAAATATGCAAAATTCTCTGTCCATGGACACATGGAAACAGCAGTAGCAAAGGCTTGGGGCGAAATTTGGAAAATGGACTTAGACAGAAGCTTTACAGGTGACTTTGAGGAATACCTAAACAGTGACTTTGAAAATGCAGATATTGATATTTATATCGCATTAAAATAACAGTGATAAGATTTATTATATTTAGATAATTAAGTTAATTCAACTGAGTTACAACATTCCAGTGGTCTAAATAAACTATGTAGCGTAACATTAACATATTCTAAACATATATTATAAAAATTATAAAGTAGTAAATACTATAGAATAGATATATAAAAAAGAAGGTGTAGATATGTGTACAGCGTTTACTTTAAAATCTTTACAGATGGAAAATATGTTTTGTAGAACTATGGATTTTTCTTACGATATAGAACCTGGATTTTTTATAATACCTAGAAATAACCCATGGTATAATCCTATTACCATGAAAAAGCATAATGATTGCTATAGCTTTATAGGCATCGGACAGGAAACTGATAGTATGCTAGGCTTTTTTGATGGGGTAAATGAAAGAGGCTTTGCTGCAGCAACACTATACTTTGCAGGTTATGCCGATTATGATATACCATTAGAGGATAAGAATAAAGAGCCTATTGCATCATTGGATTTTCTACATTATATTTTAGGACGCTGTGCTTCAGTAGATGAACTAGATACGATACTGAAAAATATATGTGTCATAGGCCTTCCCGATCCTGTTACTAAAACGGCTGCTCCTCTTCATTGGATTGCAACTGATAAAAGTGGTAAATGTGTAGTTATTGAGCAAACAAGAAATGGGCTTGAGATATTTGATAATCCTATAGGAGTTATGACTAATAGTCCAGATTTTATGTGGCATATGACTAATCTAAGAAATTATATGGAATTATCTACAATCCAAGAAAAGAAAACCTGTTGGAAAAATGTTGAGTTAACACCCTTTGGTCAGGCTGGTGGAACAATGTTATTACCTGGTGGATACACCTCTCCAGAAAGATTTGTTAGAACAGCCTTTCTAAAAACCCATAGTCAAGTACCTAAAGATAGAGTAGATGCAATAATGACTTGTTTCCACATTGTGGAGAGTGTTTCAATTCCAAGGGGAATTGTTCTTACAGATAAAGGTACTTTTGATTACACTAAATATACTGCATTTATAAACACAAACACCTGTGAATATTACTTTAAAACCTATGATAACAGTCAAATAGCGACTACAAGACTAATTAGTGATTATAAGAATTGTACACATCCTATTTTCCTAGGTAATTTAAAACGTCCTGTTACCTTTGAAAAGCTTTAGAATTTGTTTTTTTGCCCTACCTAATACCTTTGGTAGAACAGATTCTACCTAAACTTGAAAGGTCTAAACTTATCCCATTAATGGGGTAAGTTTAGGCCTCTTTCCTTTTCTAATTAATAGCGCTCTTACTATTCCCTTTCATCTGCACCACCATATAATTCCAAATTGTGTAAACTACTATGAACTTTCCTTTTATAACAGTTAGTTTTTATTAAAGTTTCAGATAAATAACAGCTTAAACTAACTAACAATATATCAATACCAAGTCTTAGAAGTGTATCAATAAACGCCCCCGAAAATATAATTGGGACAAAAATAAGAAAGGCAAACCAATTAATTCCAAATATTGTAATCCCAAATTTTATTGCACTTAAAGCCTTTGATTGTGATTTAGTAGTATTACCTAATAATAAATATGTGATACCTATACATGTACCCATTAATAAAGTCCAAATAAAAGTAAAATAAGGTCTTTTCTCATAACCTGAATCTATAATTTTTGTAAAATAGAAAAAGTAACGTCCAAATAAAAAGGTTATAGAAAAAATGAAAATAGATAAAAATATGTTACTGCTATTAAAAGGTCTCTTCTTTTGTTTAATATGACTGGAGTCACTTGTAAATTTACCTAATAATAATCCCATCAATACTATCGGTGCAGCATCACAAATTCCCATTACAATTTCATGTGTTAAAGTATTACCCGATAAAGAAACGCCTTCCATCATACCCCATAACCACAATAAACCTATTGCACTACCATATCGCAACCCTTTTCCACTCTTTATTCCTAGAATTTTATCTTCATATCTATAAAACACATAGGCTACACTGGAAAAAGCAACCAGAATCCATACCGTAGCTGCTCCAACAGCTCCAATAGTTTTAACAAGAAAACTGAAGTTTGCAATTTTAGGAAAAGGACTAATCTCCGAAGTTATTCCATGAAGTGTCATATCAAGTATAGAACAAATAATAACTATAGCTATATATTCTATTAATTTAACAATTTTCATTTAAGCTCCTCCTTTATTATAATTGATATTTATAATATTACTCCTTCATCTTTTTCAATTTTATTATTCTATTTATAACAATGTACCTTTTGTCTTGATATTGCTTTACCTTATCCTTATTATTTAAATTTAATCAATAACATCTTTATTGTATCACCTCACTCTCCACTGCTCAATAAATCTATACCATATCAAGGAAATATTTCCTTTATTTATCCTATGACTATATAAAAAAATCATCATATTTATGTAATTATATTGTTTTTTTACAATTAATGATATAATTTGTATGTAAATAATCTATGATTTATTATATTACAGTTAGATACTATTGTGTATAAAACATACAGGGGGTTAAGTTTCAATGAATAATAAACAAGTTATGAGTCTGATAGGAAAATGTGGTTTTTATTGTGGTAGTTGTCCAGATTATATTCAAGGCGATTGTACTGGTTGCCGTACAGCACATCAAAAAGGAGATTGCTATACTTTTGATTGTGTGGATATACATAAAATAGAGTTTTGTGGAACTTGCAATAAATTTCCATGCAATGAAATAATGACAAGAGATAAAGCAACTGTTTTAGATACAAGATGGTTGCAATGGAAAGCAACAAAGAGAATTACTAAAAAATAGGCATAATGCGTTAACTTATATATTTTTTCAAACTCATTCTTCTCCTACATTTACAAAACAAATACTAAAGTTTAGTATGGAGCTATCAATATTTATTTTCCATTTCCCATGGGTTTAAGTATAGAATTTAAGTAACTTATTAATAATTTTTCATTCTCTTTTACTCCAAATATTTTTTAAAATACAACATCATTTTTAAGGCTTAATAATTTGTTCATGCTTAAATTCCTCCTAAATCTATTACTATTTAAATTATTAACACAAACACTTACTCTTATTTTAAAAATATTTATTATGGCTCAAATTAAAATAAGAGTATATCATAAAAAACAGCAGAATTCTAAAATTCTACTGCTTCTACATATTCCTTATTATCTAGTTTTGTTCACATGAAATTCAAATTATCTATTATCAATCTTGATGAATAAGAGGCTTATTAACACAATTTATATACAGTATAATACATATAATATAATTATATAGTAGTCAAAGATATTTATTATGTATTTTATAGTTAAATCTACCTATTTTCTTGTTCATCTCTCAAATATATGAACTCTTACCTTTTAAGTATCCCATATATTATTTGTCTTCTGTGCTTTGGTGCAAATACTATGTGATATTTACAATTCCATTTACTATGTGCTAGACTATTATTATCCGTATGGATATCCCTCCTTGATTTCAGATGTGGTTGGCAAACCTACTTCTATTTTAACAAAGAGGGTTCCTTTTTTTCTACTTATAGCTAAAAGCTTTTTTGAACCACCAGTATAACTGGTGGTATTCATTAAACAATCACTTGCCATTCTTCTATTAACTTATCAAGACTATATCTTGCATTTGCAGGACTAGTTGATGGAAGTTTAATAGCTTCTATTCCTGTTTTTTTTAATGAATATTTATTATATAGTTGATATGCCTTGCCACCATTAACATATATCTTTTTAATATTGCTATTATCTAAAATACTAGTTAAATCTGATGGAACTACATTTTTAATACTCGAATCACTTGAACCTATGATATCACAAGAAGCTATTGTATCCCATATTGCAATATTATTTTCTAATAACATTTTCTTTTTTTCCTCAATAGTTCTATACTCAGGGCATCGAGTTATTGCTCCAATAACTTTCCAAAATCTATTTTGTGGATGACCATAATAAAAATCCACCTCTCTTGATTTAACAGATGGCAATGTCCCTAAAATAAGAATTTTTGAATTTTTATCAAATACAGCTTCAAAGGTATGCTCTACATGCTTCATAACTCTCTCCTTTATAATTAACTTTTAAAATTATTATTATCAATTTTACTTAAAAACTATTTATCATTATTTAATCTTATTAATTGTTCTTTTCCCCACTTAAATAACATTTCCATTATAGGTATTAATGATTTTCCATATTCAGTTAAAGTATATTCTACCTTTGGCGGAATCTCTTCATAAACTTCCTTATGTATTATGTTATCACTAACTAACTCTTTCAACTGATTACTTAACATTTTATCTGTAATTCCACTTACAGCTCTTTTTAATTCACCATATCTCATAACTTCACTATCATAAATATGCCATAAAATAACTAGTTTCCATTTCCCTGATATCTGAGTCATTGCAAATTCCATAGGGCATAGTTCACTACAATTTTTTATTTCTATTTCTTTATTATTCATACAACTCTCCTTTTTGATATCACTATCCTTTTAGATAGTACTTACTTTTAAGTGCATACTTGTTCATATGACAGTATGTTGATATTATTATAGCATACAAGGGTGGCAAACAAGTAAGCCTTTGAAAATTTATAAAATTAATATAAACTATTTTTGAATTAAAAGGAGATATATAATATGAACTTAATAGAAATAATGGAAAGACGTTACTCAACTAAAAAATTTGATAATACAAGAAAAATTTCAGCAGAAGATATGAAACAAATTAAAGAACTTTTAAGACTTAGTGCTTCAAGCGTTAATACTCAACCATGGCATTTTATAATAGCTTCAAGTGAAGAAGGGAAAAAACAAATAAGCAAAAGTACTCAAGGATTCTACGCTTTTAATGATGAAAAAGTACTTACTGCATCAGATATAGTTGTACTTTGTGCAAGAACTTCAATGGATGAAGATTACTTACAACATATCTTAGAAAAAGAAGATCAAGATGGACGTTTTGCTAACGAAGAAATCAAAAATGGTATGCATGGAGGACGTAGTACATTTGTTAACTTCCATAAAAATGACTACAATGACTTACAATATTGGATGGATAAACAAGTCTACTTAAATATGGGTAGCTTATTACTTGGTTCTGCTGCTCTTGGAATAGATGCAGTACCTATGGAAGGATTTGATGTTAAAGTTTTAAATGAAGAATTAGGATTAACTGAAAAAGGATTAACTGCTGTAGCATTAGTTCCTTTAGGATATAAAGCTAATGATGATTTCAATGCACAATTACCTAAATCAAGACTTTCTGAAGAAGAAGTATTTACTACAATTTAATTAATTATCCCCTCATTAATATAACTTACTCTAGATTTAAAGAAAGCTAATACAAAAGATTCCCCATTCTTTTATTAGCTTTCTTTTATAATAGATTTCATTTTACGTTTCTTTTCCTACAGGCTTTTATCACATGATCTATCTAGCAATTATTTCTATTCCATCTTCAGTTACAAGAATTGTGTGCTCCCATTGTGCTGAAAGAGAATCGTCATCGGTAAAAACGGTCCACCCGTCATCTTCATCTATAAATATTTCATTACTTCCAGCATTTATCATTGGTTCAATGGTAAATACCATACCAGGTACTAAAACCATACCTGTTCCTCTTTTTCCTAAATGAGAAACAAATGGTTCTTCATGAATATCTAAGCCTACTCCATGTCCACCGAATTCTCTAACTACTGAATAACCATTACTTTCTGCGTATTCTTGAATTGCAGCTCCAATGTCTCCTAAGAATCCCCAAGGTTTAACTGATTCTAAGCCTTTATTCAAACATTCTTTAGTTACTTCAACCAATTTCTTAGCTTCTTCATCTACTTCACCAATCATAAACATCCTTGATGCATCTGAGTAATATCCATTAAGTATAGTTGTTGCATCAACATTTACAATATCACCATTCTTTAGAATTACATCTTTACTAGGTATTCCATGGCATACAACATTATTTATTGATACACAAATACTTTTAGGAAATCCATCATAATTAAGAGTAGCTGGAATTCCTCCATTGGATACTGTATATTCATGTGCTAATTCATTTATTTCTTCTGTTGTCATGCCTTCCTTAATGTTTTCACTAATTAAGTCTAAAAGACCATTATTAATCTCAGCACTATTTCTTATTCCTTCAATTTGTGCTTTTGTTTTTATGAGGTTTCTAGTTGGTACTATATGACCTTTTCTTTTTAACTCACTTAACTTTTCATCAAATTCTAAATGACAGTTTTTATATTTTAATCCACTTTCACACCAACATAAATCATTTCTGTTTAATTTCATAATCATATTCATCCCTCTTATATTTATTTTAACTATTTAATTGTTCCTCCATGGAAATGACATTCATAAACCTTAATATGGTCAAAATATATTTCCTCATGTCCTTGAAACCACTTAAATTCTCCATTTATTATACAATGATATTTATACTGCCCATTTTGATAAATAATAGGACCTCTATATGGATTCTCCTTAGTTACTAAACTCAAGGCTTCCTTTAAAAAGCTCCCTAAAAATCTTTCATCTAAAATTCTTCCAATATAATTCATTGACCAAAATGGAGTATCATCTTGCCATAGTGCTTCCTCTCCTGCGAACCTCTCTCCACCTAAATATGTATCAATATATTTCAAGTTTCCTTCTACATATTTTAAATCATGAGAATTTGGTCTTGAAGATTCACTCTCTGTCCCCTCTCCAGCATATGTAGCTTTTTTAGCCCTACATAAGAAATCAATTATATTTTCATTTATATGATTATCGCTATGCTCTTCTATACATAAGCGGCAATTTTCTTCATAATCATTAACTAGTTTATCAATGCTTACTTTAAAATAATCACTTAGTGCAATCAGTCTAGCTATATCTGGATAAGATTGACCCACTTCCCATTTTGCAACTGCTTGCCTTGATATCCCTAAAACTTCAGCTAACTTTTCTTGTGATAGACCCTTTGCTTTTCTAAGTGTTTGCAATTGTTCTTGAAAACTCATTGTTTAATCACCTCTTGTATAAGTATACTGATAATATTATCATCTTTCTACCAATTAAGTATAACAAATTTGACAACCTAAAGTTGCTTTAAATAAAAAAGTAATTTTAATACTGTTAAATCATATCTTTCTTATTACTTTTATAATATATATTTATTTTCTATAATTTACCAATTATTTTAAACTATATTGTAAAAAAATTAAATTAGTGTTAGTATAGTTATTACTAAAACAAATATAGTAAATATAGTAAATTATAAAAACAGATTCTTAATGTAGTCGCAATTTTTTCGTATTAATCAATTTAAATCCAACTACTAGGTTATAGAAATATACGGCTATATATTTATAACTTAAATATATTTAAGATTAGAGGAGGAAAATAATATGATTTTTTATAGTAAAGAGAGCGAAAAAGAGGAAATTTCAAAAGACACACCCAATATAGTCATGGAAAAATTATTGAAATCAAGAACTATAGTTATTTCTGGTGAGATTAATCAATCTTTAGCAGAAAAAGTAGTTACTCAACTTTTAATCCTTGAAGAAATGGGAAATGACCCTATTAAAATATTTATAAATAGTCAAGGAGGGCATGTTGAAGCTGGAGATACAATACATGATATGATAAAGTTCATTACCCCAAAAGTTATAATGATAGGTACAGGTTGGGTAGCAAGTGCTGGTATAACAATTTATCTTGCAGCTGATAAAGAAAATAGATATTCTCTTCCTAATACAAGATATATGATTCATCAACCATTAGGAGGATTTAATGGTCCAGCTACAGACATCGGTATTGAAGCTGAAGAAATATTAAGAGTTCGTAAAAGAATTAATAAAATTATAAGTGAAGCTACTGGTCAACCACTAGAAAGAGTTGAAAAAGACACTGATAGAAACTATTGGTTAAGTTCTGATGATGCTATAACATATGGTATAGTCAATAAAATAATATCAAATCATTCTGATTTGAAGTAATTTACAGAGTTTTTTTCACAGGCTCCGTAGATCCTTTAAAAGTTTAATTTAAAAATTATAAAAACCTCAGTTATTTCTGAGGTTTTTGCTTTATATCCCATTATTCTTATCAACATATTGAACTAACTTAATTCCTTTATTCATTTCTGCCAATCTACCTTTTGTATTAATATTATTTCGCCTTATCCTTTAACATTTAATCAATCCCATTGACCTGGGAATCTTAATTTTTGTAGTTTTGGGAATTTTTTATTATATTTTTCAACTTCTACCTTAGGTAGATTTTCAAAAACTTCCGATTCGTAGAATTTTCCTTTTATACCTTTCATACTCTCTTCTGCTAATTCAATTCCCATAAATGCATCAAAGTTTTTACCATCAGCAGTCGTAATATTAAAATTATCACAGGTTTTAAATCCTATTCGAGGATAATAATCTGGTTCTCCAAAAATTACAATACCTTTATACCCTTTATTTGTAGCTAGCTTCATTGTTTCCCTTAATAATAGCTCACCAACTCCACTTCCTTGCCATTTAGGCTCTACACAAAGAGGACCAAAGGTTATAATTTCATGGGTATCTACACCATCAACAATCTTTGCCTTTGAATACATTATACATCCTATTACTTTACCATCCTTTACTGCTATTCTGCTGAGCTCTGGAAGATAGTCTTTATGCTTACGTAATTTATGCACTAGGTAATGTTCGTCACAGCCAAGATGATGTTTGTTCCAAAAAGCATGCTGTGTCATCAGCTCCACATTGTACCAATCATCCTCTGTTTCCATTCTAATTTCTACCTCTTCACCATTTAACTTTTTCTTTTCTTCCGGAAACCATCCAAATTCTAATCTAACTTCTTTTCTTTGTAAGTCATTATTTCTATAGCAGCAAGCATCCATACCAATTAAAGTAAATCCTTCATGCTGATAAAAATCCACTGCATTAACATTGCAAGACTGTGTTTCTAGTATAATAGCTCTACGACGCTCTCTTCTTGCTTGTTCCTTTACAACCTGAATTAATGCATGTCCTATTCCCTTCTTTTGATATTCTTCTGCTACCCAAAGCTCTGTAATTCTGAGACGATTAGACCATAGTTCTTGATCTGTTTCAATTGCAGCAATTAATTTATCTTTAACTAACACTCCCCAAGCATAAGCATTCTCCCAGTGGTCTTCATATAACTTATCTGGAAAATCATATTCTTCTGGTGTATGGGTTACTGGCTCGCTAAAGTCTTTCTTTTCTATATCAATAGTAAAGCCTTTATCCGTTTTATTTACTACGACATCATAATATTTATCTGTAGTATATCCTATTGGGATTATAGTTTCCTTCCATTTATCCTTTGCTAAATGTATAATTTCATATTCCATAGTATTTACCCCCAACTTTTCATACTTTCAATTATATTTATTTTCTATGTTTTTTTAAGTCCAATTCTTCTAATTAATTCAACAATCGTTGTATAACATATTATTAACATGTACATTAATCGTACTGCTAAGTGTAGGTTTGGGAGAAAAATTACTATAAATCCTAGAACACATACGACATACATAGGTATTAATAGTTTTTTAACTTTATTATTCTTCTTTTCAATGAATTTTAAATGTTTCCTTAATGCTATTTCATTAGCTGAATTATCTAGATTACCATCATATTCAACTACTAATAATTGATTCACTAAAATCCACCCCCAATAAATTAATTAAATTCTATATATTTATCTGTAAACTTGGTTTTTAATATATCTTTTATGTCGACTATCTCTTCTTTGCTTAACTGAGATTTAGAAATCCAAGTAATATCAGTAATAAAAAATATATCTGTTGTTTCATATATCTTTTCTATCAAAGAATATACTAGACTTAGTGAGTTCTCATCATCAAATTTAATTTCTATAGAATCTTTATAAAAGTTTAATATAAAAGCTCTAGGAGTTTTAGATAACTGTCCCTGTAAGTAATATTTTAATGCACTTTTTATAACCAATTTTTTTAAATTTAACATAGTATATGTTATTATACAAATACCAATTATTACAACAATAGAAATTATAATATTATTCATAATCCACATAAAATATATCAATGCTATTATGCTAATTAAACTTAATATATAAAATAAAATTCTCAATTTCGTATATTCTTTCTTGGTTAAAGTATTTAGTAAAATATTAATAAACCTTGATGTTTTCACATCAGGATTATTTTTTCTTTATAGTGTACCTGTAACAATAAATCCATTAACTCTACCCCTTATAATGTATTATATGTAAACTATATACATGTACAATTATGTTGTCAAGAAAATTTTTAAGGTAGCAAAACATATTGTGTTCCTAATTACCTAGTTTTATAGTACTTTTAGTACGCTTCTCCCTAACAGTTATAAGACATACTATTTAAAATATAAGGGGATTTTGCAAAATATATTATTAATCTTATATAAAATGTTGAGCTTGCACTTTTATATTATTGTTAGTGAATGCCATTTGCAGGGATATTAGATTTACTTAGTATTTATGAATGGTAAAATCGTTAAGCAACACAACTTGTTTGAGTGTATACGAGTTGTTGTGTTGTAGATTTTTCCTTGAATAAATACTTTAGTAAATCAATATTCCGAAACGGCTGAGCGTTAATAATATATGGGCATGCTCAACATATATTTTAGATTAATTTATTTTGCAAAAGCCCCTTAAAGTTATTTATTTAGATATAAATTATTTCTACTCCTGAAAAATTAATATCCCCAACTAATGTTAAAGTATTTGTTATTATTTCATTGTTTCTATTCTTTTCATCAATAGAAGCTAAAAAAACATTAGTTTTATTCTCAACCCTCCAATTTTTGGGTATATATAGTTCTACCCCTGAAAAAGAAGCATTAATTCTAATTATAGCATTATTATTACTCATGGTTGCATTATCAAAATACACCTTCAGAGCTCCAAAAGAACACTTAAAATCTGCTTGTTCAAAATTATCTGTATTTATATATTTTATACTACCACCAAATGAATTTTTAAATCTGACATGGCTTTCATCCTCCACATCAATTTTTTCAAATTTGTAATCTTCACAATCATATTCCATATTAACCCATTTAGTAGGTTTATGAAAAATCATAGAAAGACCAATACTTCCAAGTAGTGCTACAATCAATACAGTCCACGGTGTAATATTTGTAATCCCTAATTGCTTATCATATATTATACAAATAAATGCAATAGGGAATAAAACACCTGCAAATTTAAGACGTAGTAAACTTTTCACAATAACTACTACTAAAAAAGCCGTTAACAGCAAACTAAATACATTCACATTAGGAAAGTATCCAAGCTTACTTATAATCAAGAAAATACCCATTAGTATAAATAAAACTCCCCAAAAAATTCTTTCTTTTTTCATCTTATTTCCTCTTTTCTAATAATTTATTTTTTAGTGGTTTATAATAATATCTTGAAACATACACCTGTTTGTGAGTATTTTGAAATTCAACCTTACTTGATGATGATAGACTATGTGTTATGGAGTAAATATGATTTGTATTTAGAATTGTTGATTTTGAAACTCGCATAAAATATCCTGGCAAAAACTCTTCAAGTTCGTAAAGCTTGTATTTCACGTTATATATATTGTCTATGGTATGTGCACAAACCCTATTTCCTTCAGTTTCAAAAAACAATATTTCTTCCAAAGAAAGATAATATTCTGTATCTCCTCTATAAAAAGTTATACATTTCTTGTATGATAGCATATCGTGAAACATAGTTTGAATATTTTTAATGTCTTCATTAAGTTCACTACATCTAATAATAACTTCATTTTCGCTTATTTTATTATCTACCTCAATTCTTATTTTCATATTTTCACTCCCCATATTTTTATTATATTAACTATTTTTTCCTTTGTAAATATAACAACAGTAAGTGGTTAGTTATTCTTTATAAGTGGTATATTTTTATACAGATGTTACATTAAAATATATAGAATAAGAAGTTTATCTGTATTGATATAGAAGTTACCCTCTTGCTAAAATACTTGTTCCAGGTAAATAGAAAACATTTTAAATTTAAAAAAGCAGCCTTTTTCAGACTGCTTTTTTGAATTCTAAACAACCAATTTATATTTTTCTATGAAATAATTCTCTTTAAGCTTTGAAGTGGATCATTATTGTTTTTTAGTTCCCCAAAAGTACATTTCTCCATTCTTGTTTTTATAAAAGGTATAACTCTCATCAATCCAAGTATGATGAAATTCAGTTTCTGATATTGGATACATGGGTATAACATATTCATCATCTAGAACAAAAAACATTTTTTCTTTGTCCCTTCCAACAGTGAGTTTCTCGCCGTCCCCTTTATACACCCCCATGTATTCTTCATATATTTTGGAATCTAAAGCATATTCGAGTGGTCTACTTGGAAATTGATATTCCTCTTGAAACATTATAGCAGCAAGAATATCTGTAATACGCCAAACTGCTGAAAACCCATAATTACTTAATACAATAATACTTACTTGTTCATTGACGTATCTGTCAAATCCAGTTGTGAACCCCAATCCACCACCGTCGTGACTTATCCTCTTGCGTCCGTATATTTCATCTATAAACCATCCATATCCATAATCATTATCCTCAGTTCCTCTTTCTCCGGAATTTGCATATGGTGAAAATATAGTGCTCAGTGTTTCCTCTGAAACAAGACCTCCATTATATAAAGCTTGATCCCATATTAGCATGTCCTCAACTGTAGAATAGATTTCCCCTGATCCAAGAGTTACATCCATGTTTACATAATCAGTATGGATTAAATCATTATCATTCAGATAATACCCATTGGCTAGTCCTGGTACAATTGCTTTATTTTTTTCAATACCAGTATTCTTCATATTTAAAGGCTGAAAAATGTTCTTACTTAAAAACTCATCATAGGTCACACCTGAAACATTTTCAATAATACATGCAAGTAAATAGTATCCGTAATTAGAGTAATTCCACCTTTCCCCTGGCTCACACAAAAGAGGTTTATCTTTAAATATATTAAACATATCTT
Organism: Clostridium sulfidigenes; assembly: GCF_052067195.1. Taxonomy (NCBI): domain Bacteria; kingdom Bacillati; phylum Bacillota; class Clostridia; order Eubacteriales; family Clostridiaceae; genus Clostridium; species Clostridium sulfidigenes. The sequence goes on from NZ_JBQHQR010000016.1 coordinate 68,922, forward strand.
CATGTGTATGCTTTGATTTACTATACATTATTGGAAAGTTTGGTCCAAATAAATATTGAAGCCCGGAAGTATGAGTTAAAAGATGATGTATAGTTATTCTTTTATCAAATTGATGAAATTCAGGAAAATAATTAGTAATGCTTTCATTAACATCTAATAAGCCTTTTTCTTGTAACATCATCACTGCCATAGCGGTAAATTGTTTTGTTATGGAACAAATTCTAAACTTTGTTTGTGATGTATTAGGAATACTATGTTCTATAGAAGCCTTTCCATAGCCTTTTTTAATGATAGTCTCACCCTTTTCAGCTACTAATATGGAACCACTAAATGCCCATGTATTGCAGTATAATTCCATAAAATCATTTATTTTTGTTGCTAATAAACTGTTCATTACTACACTCCTTATTTTCATGCTTTATTTTTTTAGTTCTATTTAATATAATTTTAGAGTTCATAAAATTATATTACAATAGTAGAAAATATTTCTATATCATTTTTTACATAAAAGCTATCACCCATTGTAAGAATAATAACTTTAACCTAAAAAAATTTTAAAGTTTCCACCTAGTTTCTCATATTTAAACTTCTGATTATAGGCACAATATAATTGGTGATGTTGTCTCTCTTAAGCCTGGAAGTGTAATGCTTGCTCTTGAACCATCTGCGTTAAGTTACTAGCCCCTTTTATTTTTTTAACTTTACCAGATGAAGATCCTCAATGTAAGTAACATTTTCTATGAGTGGTGAATATACTAATTTATGATGCTTCGGCATATAGTACGTAATTGAGAGGTAAATGCAATGATGAAGCTTGCTTTAATAGGTTGTGGAAAATGGGGAAAAAATTATCTGAAAACTGTAAATGAAATAGAGGGCTGTAAATTGAAGTGGGCCTGTGACCTAGACTATGAAAAGCTGAATCAGGCAGCTGCTGTTTACCCTCATACCAGGTTCACTGAAAATAAAGCAGATATATTGAATGACATTGAGGTACAGGGGGTTATTATAGCCACAACACCTGAAAGTCATTACATGCTGGCGAAGGAAGCAATAAGCAAAGGTAAAGCTGTTCTCGTAGAAAAGCCCGTGACAATTAACAGGAAAGACAGTGATGATCTAATTGAATTGGCTGCTGCTAAAAACACCGTATTGATGGCCGGCCATACATTGATTTACCATCCTGCTGTGAAAAAGATAAAGAGGCTTCTGGAAGAAAAAGATATTTTTGATGATCTATGTTACTTCAACATGTCCAGAACCAGTTCAACCTCTCAGGCTCCCAAAGTAGATGTTCTTCATGATCTGGCAGTTCATGATATTTATCTTTCCCGCCACCTCATAGGGATGGACCCTATCTGGGTAATTGCCCATGGTGAAAGATATATTCAAAGTCCTTATAACAATGTTATCAATATACTGATGGGTTTCCCTAATGGTAAAATAGCTTCTATATTTGCCAGCTTCATTCATAGGTCAAAAACCAGGAAAATGACACTGGTTGCATCGAAAACAAAATTGGTATTTGACGATGCACAGACTGCCGATAGAAAAATCCAAATCTTCCATAACGGAGAACAGGAGTATTTGGTGGCAGCGGAAGACAATTCGGAGCCTCTGACACAGGAGTGTCTTCATTTTATGGAATGCATTAGAGAACACAAGGAACCTATTAGCGGCAGAGAAAATATAGAATTTGTGGCAAAAATAACTGATTGCATTTCAGAATCTCTCGCAAAAGGCGGAGAGAAAATTAACATCTTTTGATGGAAATGGTAAGCATTATAATCAGGAAAGTGTGGTGAAATTATATTGTTTGTAAAGAACTATTCAAAAGAACTTGAGAATCAATGGGAGGGATTTGTGAGTTCCTCAGTTAACGGTACTTTTATGCAGGAGAGAAAATTCCTTGGTTATCATCCTTCAGGCAGATTTTCAGATCATTCCCTGATATTTATAGAGGATAAAAGAATCATTGCTGTTCTTCCTGCTGCCGTAGTACAACAAGAGGATAAACGCATCCTGGTTTCCCACCCCGGCGCTTCCCATGGAGGGCTGATAATAAAGTCCAGTCTAAGTACTAAAAAATGCCTGGAATTAGTAAGTGCCCTTATTGAATATTGTACCATGGCTGGTTTTGACTATATACGGCTAAAACCTGTTCCGAAGGTTTACCATAAGGAGCTTTCGGACCAACTTGACTTTGCTTTAAGGTTTTCTGGTTTTAGCATTGAGTATACAGAGCTGGCCACAGTGCTTGAGCTAAAAAAAGGTGAGGAATCTTTTGTAAAGCAGGTAATGAGTGACACAGCTTTTCGAAACTATCAGAAGGCATTGAAAAGTGGGTTATCAGTGGCGGAGGATGCCGATATAAATGATTTTTGGCCTATTCTGAAAAATAAACTAAAACATAATCATAATGCAAAGCCTGCACATACATTAGATGAAATCAAACATCTAAAAACCCTTTATCCAGACAGGATAAAACTCTTTGCAGCATATGAAGGAGTAACTCCTGTAGCGGGTGTTTTGGCATTTTTACTGAACGATATGGTTATAAACTGTTTTTATATTGCCCATCACGATGGTTTCCAGCATAAGAGACCCCTAAACCTTATTTTTGGTCATATGATGGAATGGGGACTAAAAAACGGCTTTTCATATTTAGATTGGGGTATTTCCACTGAGTTAAAAGGAAGTAGAGTCAATACAGGGCTGTTCCGTTTCAAAGAAGGCTATGGAGGGCATGGGGTATTGCGGGAATGCTATTTGTATAAAGTAAACAATAACAAATAATTTAAAGGAGTGGTGTAATGAAATTAGCAGGTCATCAACCGAATTATATTCCCTGGCCTGGATATTTTGTTAAGATGGCACAGTGTGATATTTTTTTTATTTTAGATACTGCTCAGTTTCAAACAGGCAGTTCATTGGATAATAGGAATCTTATCAAAACTTCCCAAGGGACTCAGTTACTAACTGTGCCGGTGAAACGCAAAGGCATGGGCTTGCAGCGTTTTAATGAAGTTACTGTTATACCGGGTTGGAAAAAGCATCATCTTATGGCACTCAAAGTAAACTACGCAAAAGCACCTCATTTCAAAGAAGTTTTCCCCATGATGGAGCAAGTATTGCAAGATACCGGATATCTTATAGATACCAACATAGCTTTCATCAAGCTGGTATATGACCTGCTGGGACTTAAAACAAAGCTTGTGTTTTTATCAGATTTACCTCAATTTTCTGAGCTTCGAAAAAATGAACTGATAGCTGCAATCTGCCACCACTTTTCTGCTGATAGTTACCTGTCTGGTATTGGAGGAAAGGCATATAATCAACCAAAGATTTTTGAAAAACAAGGTATTAAATTGGAATATTTGGATTATGAGCCTATAGCATATCCACAGCTTTGGGGCAATTTTATACCCAATTTGTCTATAGTTGATATGTTATTTAATTGTGGTGCAACTGGCGCACGCAAGCTTTTGTTGAAAGAGGTGTAAGCATGAAAAAAATACTGTTTTTTGCACATAGCTCTAAATATACTCTTGGGCTTCCCCAGGGTTTTAGAGAATTGAACTGCCCTGTTTTTGTCCTGAGGGATTTAAGTAGAAGTTCTATAATAGATGCAGTGGACAACTTTAGGCCTGATATTATGATAACAACGGGATGGGCTTACCGCAGGTATAGCCGTGAGCATATAGACGAGCTTACGAAAAGAGCTTCTAAATATAAGGTGAACCATGTCTATTGGGCAACTGAAGATCCAAGATGGACCGAAAAGTGTTCCTTCAGGTGTATTGAAACCTATAAACCTAATGCAATTATGACCATACATCCTGGTAGTGTAAATAAATACAGGGAGCTTGGACTTCCCGCCGGGCATCTGGATTTTGGCTGCAATCCGGAATTCAATAAAAATGAACCTCCAAGCAGTAAATACGATTATGATGTGGTTCTAATTGGAAATGGCGGACGAGAGTGGAAGTCATATCGGAAGGATAGCGTTCAGATATTACTTAAGCCTTTGGTGGAAAGAGGATATAACATTGCTATTTGGGGTAAGCGATGGGACCGTTTTAATGAGGAGTTAATGGGTTTTAAGATCCCACCCCATATGCTTAAAGGTGAACTGCCTTATGAGGAAACAAATAAAGTATATAATTCAGCTAGAATTATATTAGGTTTGCAAAATGACCATGACATGTTAACATCTCGGACTTTTGAAGTACTAGGTTCGGGCGGTTTTTTGCTTACGGTACCAACACAATCTGTCACCAAGCTATTTATAAATAATGTTCACCTGTCATGTGCCTCTTCCCCAGAAGATACAGTTGACCTGGTAAATTATTTTCTTAAAAATACCGCAGCACGACAAGAAATAGCGCGCAATGGTCAGCGGTTGGTTTATTTAAAACATAGTTATAAGGAACGCGCCAGACAAATTCTTGATTTCTGTAGTTTAGTTGAAAGGAATTGAAATTGAAATGGATAATCAGACAACTATTAAACAAAAGGTTTCTTTAATAGGTACTAGCATTTCTGGCGAAACTGATGCAAAGGTAACCTTTTATCCAGCCCCGCCGAGTACTGGTATAATATTTATCCGTAATGACCTGCCAGGCTGCCCTAAAGTAAAATGCTCATTTGAAAAAGCAAAGGTTGAATACAGATGGACTTCTCTTGTTGATGGAGATGTTCGCATCGAACACACGGAGCATGCCTTGGCAGCCTTATTAGGATTAGGTTTGGACAACGTATTTATTGAGCTAGAACAGGCCAGCCTGCCCGTAACAGAAGATTACAGCAGTAAAGAGTTCAAGAGAGCCCTCACAGGAGCTGGGATAGTGGAACAAAATGCCAAGAAGGAAATGATAAAAATACTTAAGCCCATTATTGTATATAAACGTGAAAGCTTAGGGGATATGGAATATGAAAAGTTCCTGATAGCTCTTCCTTACGATGGCTTTAAACTAACCTATATGGTTGACTATCCCAATCTGCCCCAATTATCTCAAGTAGCTGAAATGGACATAACTCCTGAAACCTTTGCTAAAGAGCTGGCAGATGCCCGTTCTTATATAATTGAGTCAGAGATTGAAGATGTTGTGAACCTAACTGGGAAAGTCAGCTCAAATGTATTGGTAGTGAAATCCGGGGCTGAGTACAGGTCGTGGAAATGGCCCAATGAACCTGCCCGGCATAAAGTGCTTGACCTTCTCGGAGACCTTGGCTTGCTTGGGAAAAAGGTACTGGGACATGTGATAGGCTTCAGATCTGGTCACCGGTTAAATCTAGAGCTATGTAAAAAAATTTATGAGGAGTGTAATGATGATCGCTTTAGCTAAACCTATGCTTGGTATAATGGTAGTTTCAATACCTGTTCACCCAGAATTAACAGAACAGGAGGTTGATTACATTGTCAGCAGTTTGCAAAAATATGAATGAAATCAATGGTACTCTCAGTGTGTTGGTTACAGGTGCAGGTTCCGTATACGGCCTGGGTATTATCAGGTCACTGAAAGAATCGGTGCTTCCTGTTGAAACAATAGCAATTGACTCTAACCCATATTCCCTAGGTTTATTTTTTGCCCACAAAAGCTTTATCGCTCCACAGGTATCAGATGAAGAAAGCTATTATATGTTTATTAAAAATCTTTGTATAAATCATCAGATTAAAGCGATATTTATCGGCTCTACAGCAGAGCTTCCCTTTTATTCAAGAAATAGAGAATCCCTTGAAAGATCTACAGGAGCAAAGGTATTTGTAAATTCTCCTGCAGTGATAGAGCTTTGCACCGATAAGTGGCTGACCATGTGTCATTTATCACGCTCTGGTTTTCAAATTCCTGCAAGTATCAGGTATCCTGAAGATGCTGGTATGCTCTCCTCATTTATTGAAAGTACTGGGTTTCCCTTGATAGTCAAGCCGCGTTTTGGACGTGGCTCAGTAGGTGTTGTTCTAGTTAAGGATAAGCAGCAGCTGCTTGAAAATATAAAAGGTAAGAAAAGCCTAATTATACAGGAATACCTGACAGATGAGGAGCAAGAGTTTACCGTAGGGATTTGCATAAATCAAAAGGGAAAGGTCATTTCCAAAATCGCTTTAAGGCGGTATTTGCTGGAAGGAGTTTCTATTGCTGCAGTTTCTGATGATTATCACCACATTGCAGATTATTGTGCCATGGTTGCAAGTACACTGGGAGCCTATGGGGCTATAAATATTCAATTGCGCCTTAAAGATTGCATGCCAGTAATTTTCGAAATAAATCCCAGATTCAGCAGTTCTACATGCATGCGGTTACTATTTGGAATAAATGAGCCTGAAAGCTTAATACGCTCAGAAGTGCTTTGCCAGGAGGTAATACCCATCAGCCCAGCAACTGGCCTTGTATTGAGGCAATACATGGATTATTACTTCCCACTAGATAAGCTTAACTCGCTTTCTACAGCCAGGCTTTACTAGATATAAATATTTACGTGAAAATTATTGAAAACCACGACTAATTAATTGGTTGTGGTTTTTTATGTTTTTTATTTATAGAATCAAGCTGCAGTATCCTTTGCAGCAAAGGGCTCAAATATATATCTGCATAATGCTTCATACAACGGAAACTTCAATGCACTTTCAAAGCTTTTATCCGCTGACTTTAATACAATTATTTTTATACCACAATGTGCCAGTATCAAAACAAATATCCATCAATATAATATATTAGAGTAATATTTAGTGGTGTAAAATGGGAAAAGGATATATATTAATTCAACTTTCAAAGGAACAAGAAGCCTTACCTATCACAAGTGCAAGGATAAAAATTAGATATCAAAAAACAAAAGAGGTTATTTTCGAGACAAACAGTGGTGTAGATGAAAGTGGCAGAAGTGAGATTATTGAGTTAGATGCTCCCGATAAAAATTTGTCATTAGAACCAATGAATAAAACATATATTCCTTATGCTAGATATGATGTGTTAGTAACCGCAGAAGGATATAATAATGTACTAATAGAAGGTGTTAGTATTTTTGATGAAACTACTTCTATTCAAAATGTGTCATTAACTGAGATTGTTAAAATTGGTGCAGCTGCATTTTACAACACAACGGAAGAGAGAATTGTAATACCTCCTCATCAATTATTATTGGATGTTCAAAGAGATCAGAAAACTGGTATATTATCTCAACCTTTTGTATTAAGAGAAGTATATATACCAGAGTATATTACAGTACACCTTGGAGCTCCTAGTGCATGGGCGCAAAATGTCACTGTCAGGTTTGTAGATTATATTAAAAATGTTGCTTCCCATGAGGTTTACCCAACATGGCCTGAAGAATCCCTAAGAGCCAACATTTATGCCCAAATAACCTTTGCCCTTAACAGAGTTTATACAGAATGGTATGTAAGTAGAGGTTATTCATTTCAAATAACAAATTCTACAGCCTATGATCAATATTTTGTATATGGAGGAAATGTATTTGAGAATGTAAGCGAAATTGTAGATTCTATTTTTAATGAATATTTTTCTATAGTTAATAGTAATGCACCATATTTTACACAATATTGCAATGGTACAACAGCTAAATGTAATGGGTTATCTCAGTGGGGAACTGTAGACTTAGCAAATGGTGGTAGAAATGCTTTTGAAATATTACAGTATTATTATGGTAATGATAAAATACTAAAAAGAACTCCAATAATTGCTGGGTTAGTTGAGTCATATCCTGGATCAGCAATAAGGAGAAACGATAGAAACTCCAATGTAACTATAATACAACAACAGCTAAATAGAATATCACAAAATTATCCTGCTATTCCTAAGTTAATTCCTGTAGATGGAATTTTTGGATCTAACACTGAAGCCTCCGTTAAAGTATTTCAAAGAATATTTAATTTAGTTCAAGATGGAATAGTGGGAAGAGCAACCTGGTATAAATTATCGGCAATTTATACTGCTGTAAAAAGATTGGCTGAATTAGATCAAGAAGCAGAAGAAAATATGATTATTGAAGAGTTAGATGCAAGTTTTGATGGAGATTATCCATTAGGAGGATTAAAATATGGTTCTAAGGGAGGAAAAGTAAGGGAGCTACAAGTATATTTAAGCACCCTAGCAGAGGCTTATGGGTTTAAGAAAAATGCTATAACTGGTATTTTTGATTGTAAAACTCTGGAAACCTTAATGGAATTTCAAAAGGCATTTAATTTGCCTACTTTAAAATTAGTTGATAGAAGGCTTTGGAATACTATATACTGTGCCTATGTAGATTTAGAAGAACTTTATTCAGTGGAAGATTTAACTAGATATCCAGGGTATGTTTTAAATAAAAACTTCAGCAATAAAGATGTAAGAAGACTTAAAACAATGCTTAGAAAGATATCTACATTATATAAAGAGATACCAGAAGTTAATGTTGATAGAGATTTTGATGGAAGAACACAAAATGCTGTACTAAAATTTCAAAGAACCTTTGGATTAGTTCAAGATGGTGATGTGGATATTAATACTTGGAGGAATATTGTATTTGTATATTTGGCATTAGACTCTGGTAGGGATATAAATACCTCAGATATTTTTTTCCCATTCCCATTTGAACTAAAACTTGGAGATAACAATGGGTATGTTGCTGTTCTTAAAGAGTATATAAACGTTTTAGCTAAAAACGGATATAACATAAGAATTCTACCTGTAGACAACATATTTGACTTAGCAACAGAAAGGAATGTTAAGAGTCTTCAAAAGGTATTTGACCTAAGGATAACTGGAGTTGTGGATAGAATAACCTGGGAAAAAATCGCATCAACCTATAACGATTTCTTCACTGGTAGAATGTAAGGTCCATTATTAATAATTTATATAGCTATGGAAAAACAGCTAACTTCAACAAAAAGAGAGTAGGTAAATTTGTGTTTACACAAATTTACCTACTCTACCTTAATTTGAATTAGACTTTTAATCTTTCAATTAATTCTTGAAGTTCTAAGAACATCTGTGATAAGTTTCTACTTGAATTAGCTATTTCCTCAATGGAAGTAGTTTGCTCTTCTATTGATGCTGAAGCTCCTAACTTCCTGCTGAGTTTACTTCTGCCACCGATGAAAGTGTTTCCATTATAACCATGTATATATCTAAACTAAATAAAAATATAATTTTCAGATGTAAAATTAATTTCAACAATATCACCTATTATTCTTTTTTATTTCTAGTTCCCTCATAAAATCTAAATTTCCTCTATAAGAAATTTTCCCATTTCTTATTAGTTCTGTTACTCTCCAAAAAATAAAAGTATCAGAAATATAACTTTCAGCTTTGCCTATAACTTCTCCAATTGTCCTTGCACTATGCATAAACTTCTTATCTGTATAACATAGTATCATATCATCAAAGTGGTCTATGTGAGCACTTTTAACCTGATTATCTTCATAAACACGTAGATTAGAATTCTCTCTCTTCAGTTTCTCCCATAATGCCATTAAACTGGAGTATCTCTCAAAGTCCATGGATTTTCTTATTCCTATAAATTCTCCTAACTTTTCAGGCATAACCTCTCCTACAACCCGTGGTGTATATTCATTCTTTTTTCCAGTATTATAAGTAATTTCTGATACATTAATGGTATATACGTTCTGAATTTTCTCTTCAAGCATTGATAAAATATATAACATTCCACAGATTTCCTTTGCACTATTACCGTGCCATAGATAAATATCTTCATCCTTAAGTTTCATTATATCTTTAATAATTTTTTTATAATGACTCTTGATTATTTCAGAAATTTCATTTCCTTCTTCAATATATACTTTTTTAAGCCATTCAATTCTTCTGCTCATATCAGCAATATCATCTATAGGTCCGTTTGACAAATCATCAACAAGTCCTACCACTTTTTCGCCTTCAATTACATCTTTTTTTATCGCATATTTCACACTTCCTATGGCACTATCAGAAAAACATATATGTATTATTTTTTTCATCCTTACCTCCCGCTATAAACTTTAAAATAATCTATGACTTTGTCCTGTAAAGATATGAGTCCTTCTTCAACGGCTATTCCTACTGCTGTACTGGTAAAACTTTTTGTAATAGAATATTCATAGATTTAAAAGTTATCCCCTATTGTAACTTAGATAAATTATTTTATAATAGGGAATAACTTTTTTATTAGTATAATTGTATTGCTATTTATTTTTCATATTTTTATATACTTAATCCTAACTTCAAAATTGGAAAATCCCTGAAACCCGCATGACCACAACAACTATTTTAATAGTTATATATTTCTATAGTTAAATAGGTTCATATTTTTATATTTAAATAGTTCCCTACTTACATTTTTTAAGGGAACTCCTAAAAAGAATTCCCTTAATTAAAACTTTAATAAACTTATAATCTTCTGATTGGGAAAAATAAATATAATTATCCATTTTCTTCTGGACAATTGTATTCAAATGTAGAAACTGTCCACTTTGTCCAAGTATCCCGTGCTTCAGCATCATCCACGACTTCTATCCCTGCTAAATATAATCTTTTTGTAAAATTCTCTTCCCAAGGATGAAAGTTTCTTGGAAAATCACTCATCAATCCCCAAACGCCTATTTAATTTTCTCTATGTCTAATCATTTTTTAATGCTATTATTTCATCATCTAAAACATCAAAAAGATTCCTTGCTATATCTGTTGCTTTCCTAATACATCTTTCTCCAATAGTGTCCCGTATCTTCCATCATTATGCGGCTTGTAATTTTTGTAAAAACTCTTCAAAAGTTAGTACTTCTGGCACTGCATAATCCCAAGATTGCCCATAGAATATTCCATAAGCCAAAAACTTTTTTATCTCCTCTTTATTTCCTGTCAAAATAATACTAAATACTACTTCTAATTTAAATTTCATAAAATCATATACTACATTAATATCATTATCATCTAAATTTTCTATTATTACTTCCTGTTTCATAAACCCTTCTTCAAAAACATATATCATTGTTGCCTCTGCTAATTGTCGATCTATATCACCACGCCCATACTTTACTTTTATCTGATTTACTTTATCACTATCTAATATAATTTTAAATATAGATGCTAATCTATTCACAATAAGCTTATTTAATACTTTCATATCATCATCATATATACTCTTATTTCTATCAGCGTGCATATCTTCTATTGGTCCATTCCTATATGCATAATGGGCTGTTACTACTGACATTTTATGAATAATATCCTTGTCTTTTAATGGATCATCTACGTTCATGTAATTACTTAAAAACATATTATATTCTTTCTCCATCTTTAGCCCTCCTAATCTTTTTATATTGAAGCTTTCCCCATATCTAAATGCCTAGAAAGAAGCTTAAATCTTTCATCAAATAAATCTTAGTTATTTCATACTCTAACATCTTACATGTTTACGTTTAAAGCCTAGTCTTCCTTTATCAACTGCATTTTGAATATATTCTGTTGCAATATTTGTTTGGCAGAGGGTTTTGCCCATAAAAACATCTACCTTTCCTACTTTTTGAGCAATTTTCTTTGCTTCTTCATGAAGGGGCAAATACGAAATTCCAACGGACATAATAAAATTGTTCATGGCATATTTAGTACGGTTTGGCTGGTTGTGTATCGTGTCACCTACCCTATTAAGCATTGCTAAAAGTTTATCCTTGTCAAATTCACCGTCTTTGCGAGTGCCTAATAGCCAATCGTAGCAACTCCAGCCAGCCGACATTGTTAATTCTTCACCGCTATCGATCCAACGGTCGGCAACGGTAAAGGCAATATCTGTTTCGGCAAGGGTTACTGCCACAATGTAGTCTGAAATCATATGAAAATAAGCGCCTTCTATCCATCGGTTAAAATCTTCTTCAACCATTTTTTTTGGCTCAGCAATCATGCCGGCTAAATACATTGCATCATAATTTCCTGATGCATAAAGTTGCTCTGCTAAAGGCTGGTTGTATTTTATTTTCTTAGAAATCGGCTTCATAGCGCTTATTGTTACGCCAAAAACAGGCTCTTTCGCACCTTTGCTCATGTAAATTTTTTTCGTACGCTCTGTACCAAGGGACTTTAGTTCATCCATGATTTCGGTTAGTTCCATTTGTAACATCTCCTTAAAATTCGTTACTTGGTGATATCAACGGCAACGTTTCTTAATGACTATTATAATACTTTTTTGAGTTTTCAACTATCAAAGAACTAAAAAAGCCAATCTAGTAGTTATAATTATTTGTATATTTTCTTCAAACCAATCACTTTAATGATCTATTTAAACTACAATATATGATTAAATTATAACTGAAAATGTTAAGTAATAATATGTAAAGTTTAATTATATATGTAAATACACAAAACAGCCAGTTCATCAACTGACTGCTTTTCTTATATTTTTTTCTATAAATTAATACTTATCTATCATGTTCCGTTCTTAGCTTAATTGGTATAAATGTTTCCATCTGTGCCCATCCCTGTGCCTTGATAATATCCTGAGGAGTAATAATATGTCCCATACTATAATGATTATGGCGTTCATCCAATTCAAATAATTCTGATTTATTAATGTATTCTATAGCCTCATTATACAACTTACTACCCATTTCTTCATCGCCGTCTCTATATGTGTAAGTAAGATAATATCCGCCATCAAAGTCAACTACATCGTTACTACCGCTATCCATGTCCTCATTTAGTGCCCACCACCAAACCATACCTTGTTCTACAGGATCAAAAAATAAAAAATCTCGTGGCATAAAGCCATCTCGTGGTAATGGCTTAATATCAGAAAAATATGCATCAAACTTTCCCAATATTCCTTCTGCAGAAAAATCAAAATTTTTATCAACCCCTGATGAAGCAGCTTTAAACGGTGGTAATGAAACAATTCTAAAATTCATAATTCCATCTCCTTGTATATATTACAAAAATTTTATTTTACCTAATTATAACATATATCCTAGCCCCAATATACGTTAATACTTGTAACTTTCTTTCTATATGGCAAATCCTTCATAGTTTTTAATTCACGACTTACTATTTTCAGAATAAAACTTTAAAGCTTCCCCCATAAATTTAGATGCTCCACTTCCATATTGTTTATCAATGGCTTTTATCCATGTGGAATTTGATAAATAAAGCTCTGCTGTATAACCCCAATGATTCTCTCCCTCATCTACTTTGTAAAATCCTTGACTTTTTTTAGTTGCATCTGATATTTCTTCAACAATCTGTTGAACCTCTTTTGAATAAGGATCTTTACTTAAGTCCGATGTAAGCTTTTTATATAGCTCTTCTAATTTAGGCTTCCTATCTCCCAAATAATTTTTTAGAGCTTCTCCGATAAATTTAGATGCACCATTTTCATATTTTTTATCCACTTCTTCTATCCACTTAGGATATACCAAATAAATTTGCACCATATAGTACCAATGATCATCACCATTATCCATTTTGAAAATTTCATAATCTTTTTTAGCTATATTTGTTATTTCTTCAGCAATTTCTTGAATGTCCTTTGAAGAAGTATCTTTACTTAAGTCAGATGTAAGCCTCTTAAATAGTTCTTTTAATTTAGGATGCTTATCTTCCAAGCAATCTCTTTTAAACTCATCATATTGTTCTGCTAAAGTAAACGTAGCACTATTGTTAAGATTTTTCTTTAAAGCCATAGCATATTTCTCAATACTTCCATATTTCTTTATAGCCATTTTAGCAATTTCATCTTCTTTAGATTTACATTTTTCAATATGGTCATTATATTTATCTACACTACCATAAATTTCAATTACCTTATCCTCGTGTTCTGTTTTAAATTCTTCCAATACATTAAAATATTCACTCATATCAAATTCTTTAAAATTCATTGTGCTTTCTCCTTTTAAGGTTTTATTTATAAGCTCTATTAAGCCATTCAATCTTTTGCGTTTTAACACAAGCAGCTTTTTCTGATTTTTTAGTGCTTGCATTTTATCAAAATATGGACTCAACATTATCTCTTTAACATCTTTTAAAGGTATATCAAGCTCTTTGAAAAATAAAATTTGCTGTAGAGTTTTAAGGGCTTCATCATCATAAAGTCTATATCCTGCCTCTGTAATCTCACTTGGCTTTAATAATCCTATTTCATCATAGTAATGTAGTGCGCGCACACTTATTCCTGTCAAATCCGAAACTTGTTTTACTGTTCTCATTGCTACACCTCAAAGTTTGATTTTACAGCTATCAATATTATCTAATACTCAGCCGGCTATGAGTTTTGGTTAATATATTCGAGCTATATTTTTATATTACACTATAACGTGGTGTTAGGGTCAACGATTTACAAAAGAATTTACAGACTCTTTAGTTTTCTTGTTTTTCAAGTTTAAGCAAAGAAAGCTCATGAGAAAAGAGGCTGTGACAAAGTATTTTCATATAACAATTTTAGGAAAAGAGTTTCCACCTATAGATTCAAACCATATCTACTGTAACTACCAATCTACTAATAGAATGTATATTCTATATCAGTGCCATCAAAATATATAATATCTTCATTATCAAAATGCCACTTAGATTTTAATCTATTAGGTAATAATAAATCACCATTATTCTTATAATCTTCATATAGCGCAGACCATTTTCTATGTTCTAATCTTCCATCATTATAGATAAGAGCTCTATCATCAGTTGTAAATTCAACAAGCTCTCCACTGTCTAAGAATTTATAAATTCCACTTGCCTTTATGTTATCATATGTTATTGATACACCCACTGTATTTTTATCTATTTCTTTTATGTCTACATCTCCACTTAATAACTGTGAAGGCATAAATATAATTTCGGCAAGCCAGGTCACTAAGGCTGCTTTATTCATTTCTTTCCCACGTTGATTGAATAGAGTAATATTCTTTGCTACTACTCCCTTCATCCCACCTTCACCATTAATGAATGAGTCCAAGCCTTGAAATGGTATGCCATAAAGTGATGAATCAATAAAAGCAAATCTAGCTGGAACATCTCCAAAAATATGCTCTGAATAATCTATTTTCAATGTTTTATTCATCTCTATATTTACAAAATCGGCATCCTTAAAATTAAAACTCACATGGTTACTACTAACTTTATTAACTAGCTTAGTATAGCTATAAAAATTCTGCATGGATTGTGGTAAATCCTCCAATGTATATTTAGTAGATTTTTTGTTTTCACTAATATTTTCTTCACTTTCAACTAAATAATCCTTAAAGTTTGTTTTTAATGTTGAATAAGGTACATTGAAATAAATAACTAATATAGATACTAATAATAAAATTACGCCTAAAATTAACCCCATTTTTCTCTTAACTCTCCTCTTCATTTTGTTTCTCCAATACCATAATATTTTTCTCTAATTGCTTTATTCCTTTAAATACACCTAATAACATTTCTTCATCAAAATCTGCAAACAAATTTTCAATATACTTTTCTTCGCTTTCCATTCTTTGTTCAAAATAGTCTGTACAGTACTTTGTTAATTCTAATCTTTGTATTCTACCATCCTCTTTATCCTTCACTATTACTAAGAAGCCTCTTCTTTCTAATATACTAGCCATCTTTTTAACATTCTGTCTTGAAGTCCCCATTCTTTCCGCAGTCATTGAAATTGTTGGAGCTTCATATTTAAAGCTAGCTATAATAGCAATCAAAAACCATTGCTTTGTAGATATATTAGAATCGAATTTATCTCCTAGCAGTTGTAATTTATTAGATAAAGCAAATATACCTCCATATATATAAGCTTCCATTTTCTTTTCCTCTTTTTTATCCACTATTCATCACACTCCATAAAAATTATATTCACCAATATTTATTGTAACTTAAAGGTAACTGGTTACATATATAATTATACGTAACCAGTTACCTTTATGTCAATACTTATAAAAAGATAATAGATACTTACCTATTATCTCTTATTTTCCATCTTTAAATGATTTGTAATAACACTTATTCTTCATATTTGAATATATTAAATCCTACCTTCGAAATAGGAAAACCTCTGAAATACCCATAAACAGAACAACTATTTGACTAGCATTCCTGCTATATAATTAAAATTAAATATATATATTTATAAAAATATGATTTTCATCTAGGAGGCTTAATGATAGTAGTAGCAATAGAGTTAATAAGATGAAGTTACTAAAGAGTTTCATAACAACTATTACAAAGGTATATAATTGAAAGTTTGCAATAATAATCTTAAGAAAACCTTAAGAAACAATTAAGAAGATTTTAAATAATTACTTATATACTATATTTAGTAATAAAAAATAATTTATAAAGGAGTGTTTTAGAGATCAGTTTTCAAATTAAATTTTTAATGTGATAGTAAATATTAAGATTAAAACGGAGGGAAGAGATTTCTATGATGAAAAGTTATATAATACCAATGATATTATCATTTTTTCTAATAACTATTTTAAATATTTTCTTAAATAAAAATAGTAAGAGTCTTAAAAAGAAAATAGGATGGCAACATTACTTTTTGGGATATCTTTTTATATTATATCTTATGATTTCCTTAATAGATGTAGTCGGAATTCCTACTTTGAGCGAATGGAAAAGACTTTCAAGATTAAACAGGCCAATATTTAATCCCATTATAAATTTAGTGCCTTTTAACGATGGACTTGAGCTTTCAGCAATACTTAATATAATACTTTTTATGCCTTTTGGATTTTTATTGCCAACATTATGGAAAAAGTATAGAACATTATTGCCCACAGTATGTAGTGGAATATTATTTTCAATTATTATTGAAATTGCTCAATTGTTTGTCCAATTTCGTGCATCAGATATTAATGATTTAATAATGAATACCCTAGGAACTATTTGTGGTTGGATTATTTTCAATATTATTAGTGAGTTTTTTCATGAACTTGCCAATAAAACAGTAGTTGAAATTTCTTCTAAGGATAGTATGGTTATTAAATTAGAACCTTATCTATACATTGCAATTCCAATTATAAGTACGTTTTTGAGTTAATAAAATGATACTCTTATTTTTAAAAGGGTTACTTTAGATGTGTTATCTTTAGATTACTGTATTACAAGTAACTGTTAGATTTAAAGAATAGTGTTTATAATATTACATTTTTAATTTAGGCTATGTTTAAGATAAGTGTTGAAAATTTATATTTTCTGAATATTTGGGTACAATAAGACTATATAAAGGATTACGGAGGTATTATTATGCCAAGTGTAGCGTCAGTAAAGAAAGATTTAGATGCTTTAGGAACAACAGGACAGGAAGAAATATTAAATTATCTTGAAGAAGTTATTGTATTAGGTTCTTTTGCTACCGAGGTTACTAACGAGGTTAAAGAGAACCGATTCTCCAAGGGAAAAGTCTGCCCCCACTGTGGACATGAGGAAGTATCAAGAAATGGCAAGTTCAATAGCAAACAAAGATATATCTGTAAGTCCTGCCGAAAGACCTTTACTGATTTTACACGTTCACCCCGTTACAACAGTAAGAAAGATATTAAAAAGTGGATATTATATTCTAAATGTATGATAAATGGTTATTCCATAAGAAAATGTGCAGAGATAGTTGGGATTAGTGTGCCTACATCTTTTTATTGGAGGCATAAGTTTTTAGACGCTATCAGAGTGTATATGGGTATTGGTAATGTTGGTGGAGTTATAGAAGTTGACGAGGCGTTTTTCAGAGAATCCTTTAAAGGAAATCATAAGAAAAGCACTACGTTTATAATGCCACGAGAACCTCATAAACGTGGAGTAAAAGGCAGTAGGAGTAGTAAGGATGAAAAGAGAAAAAGAGGTATATCAAAGGAGCAGGTCTGTGTACTATGTGCCATTGATAGAGTGGGAAATATTATGACTGAACTAATATGTAAAGGTAGGATGAAACATACAGATTTAGAAAGGCTATTTACAGGCAGGATTGAGGATGAATCTATCCTTTGTACTGATTCACACAAGAGTTATATTAGATTTGCACAAAATTTAGGTGTTGAACTACAACAAATTAAACGTGGGAAGCATAAGGAAGGCATTTACCATATACAGCACATAAATGCTTTTCATAGCAAACTAAAAGAATGGATGTATAGTTTTCATAGTGTAGCCACAAAATATCTTGCTAACTACATGTACTGGTTTAAATGGTTACAGTTTTTTAATACAGAGAAGGATACTGTAAAAACCAAACATTTATTAGTCCAGTCGCATACATCTCATTCTGATACAAAGTTAAAAGATTTTAAAATTAGGGAAGCAATTTATATTTAATTATGTTAAATATTTGAATAATCACATTACTATGTTGTATAATTAAATACAGACACAATAGTAGATTAATGTGGCTATAAAAGATGTAAAACAACTCAACAAATAGTAATTTATAGAGGTGATTTTTATGGAAGACTTAGTATTAAAGAAAGTAGCAATAGAATATGGTGATGACATATTCTCATATAAGAATGAGTTTATTAAAAATAATGAATCAATGGATGGAACAGGTTTCTTAAGAAATTCGAATTCACCACAAGAATATATTGAAAAGTCATTATTGAATGAAACAGAAGAAGTAGATGGAAGAAAAGTTACATCAACACAATTATTAGCAATTAGGAAAAGTGATAATTGCATTGTAGGAATGATACAAATAAGGCATTTTTTAAATGATTATCTTTTACAATATGGTGGACATATAGGATATTCTGTAAGAAAGTCTGAAAGAAACAAAGGATATGCAAAAGAAGAATTAAGACAAGCATTAATTTATTGTAAGGACATATTACAACTAAGTAGAATTTTACTAACTTGTGATAATGATAATTTGGCTTCTCAGAAAACCATATTATCCCAAGGTGGAAAAAAAGAAAATGAAGTATTAATTAAAGATGAGAATTGTGTTGTTGAACGATATTGGATAGATTTATAAATTCCAATTTGTAGGGCTGATGTAACATAATTTTAGATTCAGTTCTGTCGTATCTTTCTTTAAATATGAATTAATGGAAGCCATTTTTGACTTCCATTAAAAATTGCCATATTATCAACACTGTTATTAAACATAGCCTTAATTTAATATTATTGTTAGCGAATGCCATTCGAACTTAGTTCTTCTAATTTACTAGAAGAACTTCCATGAATATTTTATTACTTAGTATTTATGAATGGTAAAATCGTAAGCAACACAACTTGTTTGAGTGTATACGAGTTATTGTGTTGTAGATTTTATCTTGAATAAATGCTTTAGTAAATCAATATTCCGAAACGGCTGTGCGTTAATAATATAAGAGATTATTCAATATTTATTTAGACTAGCTTATTTTACGAAAGCTTCTTTTCACCCTTAAAAACAAAAGGTGCTGTCTTGTCTAGGAAATATATCCCACTTTTAGATAGCACCTTTTTTATTATATTATATGTATTAAAACTTCCATTAATGGCTAATTAATAACCTTAGATTTTTCCTTCCTTTAACATATTAGTTAAATCATCAAGCATTAAATTAGCGGCTTTTATACCACCTGCTGTATTCCAAATAGTATCGTCTACTTTATAAGCTTTATTATTTTTTACAACATTTAGAGATTTAAACATCGGATCATTTAACCACTCTTCTTCTCTAGCAAGACCTTTACCATCCCCTAGTTCATAAGTAAAGTATAACATTACATCTCCATCAGCTTCATTTAATCTTTCCTTGCCTATTTCATTAACGAAGTCTGTTCCTTGTTGAGCTGCTGGTCTTTTAAATCCTATTTCTTTAAGAATAGTTCCAGAGAAAGTATCTCCAAGGTATATTCTAGTTTTTCCATCCATAAATCTCACAAGTGATATTTCATTATTTAATTTATCACTATAAGTTTCTTTTATAGAAGTAATCTTACTTTCATATGCTTGTATAGCTTTCTCACCTTCAGATTCTTTATTTAAAACTTCAGCATAGAATTTAAAATTATCCTTCCATTCGCCTCTTATTGTATCTGAATAAACAGTTGGTGCTATTGCACTTAATTGGTCATATATTTTTTCATGTCTCATTTTATTTCCAATTATTAAATCAGGTTTTAAAGCAGCAATTGCTTCTACATTTGGTTCTGTCTCCTTACCAACAGGCTTAACATCTGTAAGTTCACTTTTAGTATGTTCATACCAATCACCAGTAAAACCAGTTACAGCTCCAACTGGTTTTACACCAAGGGTAAGAAGTGCTTCTACACCCTCATTAGTTAATATAACAACCTTCTTTGGATTTTCAGGAATTTCTGTTGTTTCCATAGCATGTTGTATAGATATAGTTTTAGAATCTGTTGTATTTTCTGTTTTATTAGAGCAACCAACAAGTAAACTTACAATTAGCATACTTGATAAAATTGCATATAATAATTTTTTTTGCATTTGTCATTCCTCCTAAAATTTATTATGGATTTTATCACTTAATTATGATATCATGTTTGAGAAAGATTATCAATAACAAATGATATCATTTTTCAATATTATAAAGCGGAGGAGTTACATGAAAAACATTCTAAAAAGTAATAGCGGTAGATGGCTGTTACTTATATTACTTACAATATTCACTCTTATATTATGTTACTTAAGTATTACTAAAGGATTTATACCTACATCTTATGATACTTTAATAGATGCATATAAAGATTTTAATAATTCTCAAGAACATATAATCATAAGGACTTCAAGAATTCCAAGAACATTAAATTCTCTTCTAGTTGGAGGAGCTCTTGGAGTATCTGGACTTTTAACTCAAGGACTGACTAGAAATAAATTAGCCTCGCCAAGTATCTTAGGTATAAATTCAGGAGCAGTATTAACTTTGGTTATAGCTCTCACATATTTTCCTAATGTATCTTCACTAGGACTTGCCTGGTTAGCCTTTTTAGGTGCACTAGGATCTTCTCTACTAGTTTATTTATTATGTGGAGGTCTTTCAGGTGACATAAGGCCTATGGACTTAACATTAGGAGGTACTGCTTTAGGTGCACTATTCTTTTCCTTAGCACAAGGTATTTTATATAAAAATGAGGCTGCACTTGAGCAGGTTGTTTATTGGATGACAGGTTCTGTTGAAGGTAAGAAATTAGAACTAATAGTTAAATTTATTCCAATAATATTAATAGTAATAGTATTTACGTTGCTTATCGGGAAAAAATTCAATGTATTTTCATTAGGAGAAGAAATGGCAAGGTCATTGGGTATGAAAACTCTATATTTTAAAATAGTTATAATAGCTATAGTTGCTATTTTATCTGGTGTATCTGTGGCTTTGGCAGGTCCAATAGCTTTCATTGGACTTATAACTCCACATATAGTACATAAATTTATTGGAACTGATTATAAATGGCTAATACCATTTTCTATATTAACAGGAGCATCTATACTATTGCTTGCAGATATAATGTCAAGATTTATAATTTATCCAAAAGAAGTCCCAGTTGGTGCTTTAACTGCACTTATAGGTGGTCCTTTCTTTATATATGTTGCGAAAAGGAGGACCAGACAATGATAAATATAAGTAAAAAAGCTATTAAGTTAAGTGCGCTTTTACTAGGGATTACTATCTTAATGATATTTTTTTCATTATGCCTAGGTGAAGCTATGGTAGGTCCATTAGATGTACTAAAGAGTATATTAGGAATAGATACAGGATTTTCATCTATTTTAGTTACGAAAATAAGGTTACCAAGAGTTCTTGTTGCCTTTTTTGTTGGAGCCTCTTTAGCATTATCGGGAGCTATACTTCAAGGAGTGGTTAAAAATGATTTAGCATCTCCAGATATATTAGGTGTAGTTAATGGAGGTTCCGTTGGAGCATTGGTGTTTTTAACTATTTTTATAGATCCTAAGAATAATTCATTAACAACATCTATATTATATATGCCTATATTTACTTTTATATTTTCATTTATAGCTTTAATGTGCATTTTGCTTATAAATGGAAAATCTTCTTCAACAAATAAATTAATTATAATAGGAATTGGAGTCTCTGCTATTGCTAAGGCCATAACTAATATTCTTATAATAAATGGACCAATAATTTTTATAAAAGAAGCTACAACTTGGATAACAGGAAGTATATATGGTGCTAACTGGACACATGCAATACTGATTATAGTAATATTTAGTATTTTCGCTACATTAACATTAATATTTGTTAAAGATTTAAATCTTCATCAGCTTGAAGATGAAGTTGTAATAGTCCTTGGTAATAAGCTACATAAAAGCAGGATAATACTCTTAGGCATTTCTGCTGCATTAGCAGCAGGAGCTGTAACTATTGGTGGTGGTATATCTTTTGTAGGTTTAATAGCTCCTCACATTGCAAGAAAATTGGTAGATTCAAAGTTTGAAAATGTAATCCCACTTTCAATACTTATAGGTGGAATAATAACATTATTAGCTGACTTTGTATCTAAGTGGTTATTTTATCCACAGGATTTACCTATAGGTATATTTACAGCTTTTATAGGAGCACCTTACTTTATATACCTTTTAGTTAAAAAAAGAAACTACAAAAGGGGATGATAGAAATGATAAAAGCAAAAAATTTAAAGTTATGTTATGATGAAAAAATTATATTAGATAATATTAATATAAATATAGAGAAAGGAAAAATTACTGCCTTAATTGGCTCTAATGGATGTGGAAAATCTACATTAATAAAGGCCATAGCAAGAATACTTAAACCTAAAAATGGAGATATACTCATGGAGGATAGAGATATTCTTAAAATGCCTTCAAAGGAAGTTGCCAAGCTTATGTCCATGCTTCCTCAAAGTAGTAATGCTCCAGAAGATTTAACTGTCTATGATTTGGTGAAACAAGGAAGATACCCTTACCATAATTTATTATCATTTTGGAGTAAAAAGGATGAAAATCTAGTTTTAGAAGCCATAAAAAAGGTTGGACTTATAAACGATAAGGATATAAGTTTAAATAACCTATCTGGTGGTCAAAGACAAAGGGCTTGGATTGCATTATCTTTAGCACAAGATACAGATATCATCCTTTTAGATGAGCCTACAAATCATCTAGACATAAAGTATCAGCTAGAAATTTTAAATATTTTAAGAAATTTAAATGAAAAAGAAAATAGAACCATAGTAATGGTTATTCACGATATAAATCATGCATTAAAATATGCTGATAATATAGTTGCTATAAAGAATGGAAACATATTGGATCAAGGCCCTAAGGATGAGATTATAAATGAAAAACTTATAAAGGATGTCTTTGATGTTGAATGTAATCTTATTAATTCTCCTATAGATAACTGTAAATTATGTGTACCTTTTATTTAAGTTTTATAACGAAAACATATTAAGATATAGTTATTCGTATCATAATATGATGTTATTATTGAGGATTTCCACATCCTTTTGTTATACATAGATTTAAAAGTTATCCCTTATTGTAACTTAGATAAACTATTTTATAATAGGGAATAACTTTTTTATTAGTATAATTCTATTGCTATTTATTTTTCATATTTTTATATACTTAAACCTAACTTCAAAATTGGAAAATCCCTAAAACCCGCATGACCACAACAACTATTTTAATAGTTATATATTTCTATAGTTAAATAGGTTCATTATAAAAATTAAGGATAGACTAAAATTTAAAATGTACCCTAAGTCAAGGACATTTTATAAAAAGACCCTAAGATAAAAGATGATTTCTGTATTGAACAGGAGTCATCTTTTTTAAGTTCCATTGGCATCTATAC
>NZ_JBQHQR010000017.1:0-74313 GCF_052067195.1 Clostridium sulfidigenes
ATTTTAAACCATAAATTCAATATATTTAAATATGTTTCTTTTTTCTTATATCGCTATCCTAAGAATTAGTGAGATATAAAGAGAATATTAAAGAATAAAGAGGAAGTTGTTATATACAAATCAAAATATGGTTCAACAAAAAAATATGCAGAATGGATTGCTACTGAACTTGATGCGGATATTTTTGAGGCATCTAAAATTGATGTAGTGGATATGCAAAATTATTCTACTATTATTTATGGAGGCGGTCTTTATGCAAGTGGAATACTGGGTGTTTCATTAATTACTAAAGCCTTTGATAAGCTAAAAGATAAAAATTTAGTTGTATTTACTGTAGGACTTGCTGATCCAAGTAACACTGAACAATTTATACCTGTTATTGACAAGAATTTTACAAAGGAAATGCAGGATAGGATTAAATTATTTCATTTTAGAGGTGCTATTGATTATAAAAATCTTGGTTTTATCCACAAATCTATGATGGCTTTATTAAAAAAGAAAGTAAGTAAAATGCCTGAGGATAAAATGGATGATGAAGCAAAAATGATGCTCGAAACCTATGGTAAAGTAGTAGATTTTACAGATAAATCATCAATTAAGCCATTGATTGAATTTTGCAATGTATTATAGAGTATTACAAAACAATATGGTGATATGTTTATAAAGGAGCAATAGAGGAATGTAACTGGAGGAGTAAAATGAAGTTAGTAACAATATGGGACAAGGTTGCCGTTGATTTTGGAAAAGTTGGACCTAAATATTGGAATAGTTTTGGAGATAGATTAGTTGAGCTTTCAAGGATTAACAAAGGAGCTAAAGTGTTAGATATTGGAATGGGTAGAGGTGCTTCATTATTTGCGGCAATAGATAAAATAGGTAAAGATGGATACGCTGTAGGCATAGATAATTCAGAAGTTATGGTAGGTGAAACCCATAAAGATATTTTAAATAAGAAAATATGTAATGCAGAAGTTAAGAATATGAATGCTCAGAATTTAAACTTTAAAAAACATTCATTTGATAATGTTATTTGTGGATTTGGAATAGGATATCTTTTACTTAGTGAAAATAGATTAAATGGAATACTAGGAGTACTAAAAAATGGAGGACAAGCAGGATTTAGTATATGGGGTAAACAGGAAGATCAAAAGTGGTTAACTAAAATAGTTAATAAATATTTACCTAAGAAGATACAAAAGGAAAATAAGGATAGAAAACCTGATATTCCAAAGTTTGATACAGTAGTGGATGTAATAAAAATATTAGATGAGTCAGGTTTTAAAAATGTTAAAGTTCATGAAGAAAATACAGATGTTGTGTATAAGGATAAAGAGGAATGGTGGCAAGAAATGTGCACCAACGCAGTTAGAGGAATATTTGAAAAAATAGAAGATTTGGGTTGTGATGTATTTGAAGAGTTTAAAAAAGACATATTTCAAGGACTAGAAAGTTTCGACAAAGGTGACGGACTTCATTTTAATATGTCAGTAATATATGCATTTGGAGAAAAGTAAATATATAAACAATGGTTTTAGTTGTCGTAAGGTATTTGAAATAGATGATGGTTCTTTAGCGGAAGTATTAAGTAAAAATTTAAGATAAGTTATATACAAAGAAAGCAAAAGAAATTGGTAGAGAAAGACTTAAGTTTATGGAAAAATATTTTAATAGGTTACAGATGGAGATAGAAGGCATTAAGTAAATTAATGCTTTCTATTTTGTTTTAAGAATTAATTAACTAATATACAAGAATATATATTATATTGAAATTAATGTTATAATTAAAATATAAATAAAATGATTGAGAAGCTTAGGATAAAATAAAGAATGGAATGTTAGGAGTTGAATTGATGCCAATATTTGAAAATAAAACAATAATTACAAAAGAAGTAATAAATGAGCTTTCAGAAGAAAATTATAAGGAATGTAATAAGAAATATCGCAGTTTTGTTTTATTAATGTTTCTTATATCTGCATTTTTTACTGTTATAAACTTCATAACAAATGGAGTATACTTGGTTTCTGTGTGTATGTTTTTATCTACAGTATTTTTCCTTTTTATGTTTTTTAAAGGGTATACTTTAAAATTAAAAGAGAGTTATAAAAACTTTAAAGGGGTATATGGTGAATCAGTGGAAATAACGTTAAATTTTTACGATGAAAAAATAGATATTATTACATTTAGGTCTAATTTAACATTAGAGTATAGTCAAATTACTAAAGTACTAGAAACAGAAAATCTATTTTCACTGATGATAGAAAAACAAAATATAATTCTTAGTAAAAACGGTTTTATAAATGGTGATATTGATAAATTTAAATTGTTTATAAAGGAAAAAGGACTTATTGAATAAAATACTAATGTCAAAGGAGCATAAATTTCATTCTTTTATCTAGATTTCGAGGAGCGATAAAATATGATTTTATTTGTAGAATGTGTTATTTCCTGTGCAGTTTTCACTCTAATTATATTACCTTCTCTTTATAAAGACCCTATTAAGCATATTATATCTTACCCTAAAGAAATTAGAGAAAGGGTAGAAAATCTTCCTCAGTATAAAGATGTTATTAAAGGAGAGAAAAAAAGACATTTATCAATTAAAATAATTTCAGTATTGTTTTTTGCAATTGTTCTTGCTGTAGTGGCATATTACTCTGGTGCAAAAAACTTTAAGTCTGCATATATCCACGTTTTTATATTATTTTTTGTGGTGAATATTTACGATATGATAGTATTAGATATTGGACTTTTTTGTCATAGTAAAAGAACAAGAATACCTGGAACTGAGGATATGGATAAAGAATATAAGAATCCCTGGCATCATATAAGGGGTGCTGTTATAGGAATAATAATTGGCACTGTTGTTGCTTTATTATCAGGGGCAATAGTCCATATCATAGGGATAATATAAAGTTACTAATTGAATTTTATAATGGACTATAGAGTATTAGAAATCAGATGAAAATTAATATACAAGTAAAATTTACAAGGAAACATTAAATTTTTTAATTTGGAGGGTATTATGAATTTAACAGAACTTAATCCTAAAGGTAGATTTAGTAGTCGAGTAGAGAACTATGCAAAATATAGACCTAACTATCCTAATGAAATAATAGGGTTTCTAAATACATCCATTGACTTAACTAAAGGAGCAATTATTGCTGATATTGGCTCTGGAACTGGAATTTCTGCTAAATTATTTTTGGATAATGAAAACGAAGTATACGGTATTGAACCTAATGCAGAAATGAGGTCCGCTGGAGAGAAGTATCTAATTAATTACACAAATTTTCATTCAATAGATGCATCTTCTGAATATACAAAGTTGGAATCAGAATCAGTAGATATAATTACATCAGGACAAGCATTCCATTGGTTTGAACCAGAAGCTACAAAAAAAGAATTCCTCAGAATATTAAAACCTGGCGGGTTCGTAGTAATTATCAATAATAGAAGAAAATTTAGCAATAGCAAATTTATGAATGAATATATGGAACTAATTGAAAAATACTCAGAACGTGAGGGGGGGAATTCACTTAATACGGATTTACCCAAATTCTTTGGTTTAAAAACAATCGATAAAGAAATATTTTCTAATCCTCAAGTGTATAATTTAGAAAGATTAAAAGGGGATTTAGTATCTTATTCATATATTCCAAATGAAGAAGACCCAAGATTCAATTATATGATTTCTGAACTCGAACTTCTATTTAAAAAGTATAATAAAAATGGAACATTGATTTTTGATTATGAAACAGTAGTATATTACTGCAAAATGAAGTAGTTCACATAAATAATAATTGGAACTATTATTACTTTGTGAATTATGAAGAGAGTTAGTAATTTTTGAAAATAAAAAAATATATATGTTTTAGTATTATATTAGAAATCATATGAAAATGAATGTAATTAGGAGGGGTTATTAAAATGTTGGGAAAAGAGGAAATAATTAAAATACTTAAAAACATGGAGTTACCTTTAAATGAATATTGGATAACCTCTGGTGCTGGTTTAGTAATTCATGGTGTTAAAGAAACCACAAATGATATTGATTTAGGATGTACTACAAATTTAGTTGAACTATTTTTAAAAAAAGGTTGTAATTACACAGTAGAAAAGGATAGTTCAAGAATTGTTCAGATAAACGATACAATAGAAATACTAGAAAATTGGTTCGTAGATGAAATAGTGTTCATTGATGGATTACCTGTAGGAAGTTTAGAAAGTATAAAAAAGCAGAAGACACAATTAGGAAGAGAGAAGGATATTAAGGATATTAGGCTTATAGATGATTATATTAAGAATAAGGCTAATAATTTAATTTAGTACTATTTTGAATAGAGTTTACTTATGAAATTAAGGTAGTAGTCTTAAATAACATAAAGATAAGAAATGATGGATTAATGAAAGGAAGAATATCAATGGTTAATATATTATTTAGTTCATATAACTTTAATGAAAAATGGGCAAAAGGTTCCATGGAAAAATATATAAAGTGTGATGATAAGGTTTTGGTAATTCCATTTTCTTTCGGTGAAAATATAAGTAATGATATGGATTGGCAGTGTGCCTATAGTAAAGATAACGGGAAGTATTATAACACCATTGTTCTACCATTTTTGAGTTATGGAATTGGGAAAGAAAATATAGACTGGATAAATTATTTTAAAGATACAGAAGAAAGTGCAAAAAAGAAAGTAAGAAACAGGGATATATTATTTTTCACTGGAGGATTACCTGATAAAATCATGAATCGCTTAAAGGAGTTTGATTTAATAAATGAGATTGAAAGTTTTCTAGGAGTAATTATAGGGATTAGTGCTGGAGCGATGATTCAGATAGCAGATTATCATATTACTCCTGATAAAGATTATGATACATTCTCATATAATAGAGGACTAAATTTGATTAGAGATTTTGATATTGAAGTTCATTATGAAGAAACAGATATAGAAAAAAACTATATAAATAAGGTATTAAATGAAAGAGCGGATACCGTATATGCTATTAAAGACACTGGTGGAATAATTGTTGATAATAGTGCAATCACATTACTGGGAGACATACAGACATTTAGTAGATGATAGTTTAAATTTTTTCAAGATTTAAAAAGTTTGTCTTGATAGAAGTAGGATGTATGAAAAGAAATATAAGTATATTATTGGGCAGTTTACTGATTTGGTTTACGTTGGATATTATAGGATTTTCCTTAGGGAATTTTTGCTTAGTTGAAAGTCCTGATATACTGAGTTTTGATGCTGCTTGGTGGATAATCAAATAATTGTTAATAACATTTATAGCTTTAAATATATAATGGGAGATTAGCTGATATGAGGATAGTTAAAAAATTATTTATAGTATTAGTAATTATAATAGTAGCAATTACAATATTACCTTGGATAGTATTTCCAATTAGTAATAATATAAAGTTATATAAGTTTTCAAAGCAATTATATAATTGTAAATTGCCAAATAATACCGAGTTAATTGATAAAGATTCTGTATATGGTAAATTAAATGGTAATGGATTAGATTTTGCTACTGTTATAGTATTAAAATCTGAATTGGATAACCAAAATATAGAAAACTACTATAAATCAAGAGATTTTCATACTATAGAAGAGAAAGATAATCCTCCAACTATGGAGGTTGGAGTTATAAGTGATGGTAAAATTGATAGTAAATTATTAGAGCATAAAAGTTTTATATTGGACGAAGATAGCAAAAAGGATGATTACTATTATGTAATTATTTATGATGGTGGGTATGCTTCTTATTTTGATATTAATGGTAATTTAAAATTATATAAGCATTATATTTTGAACTTAACCAATAAAAATAAGTCATAATATTCTTAAGTTTCAATGTAATTCAGAGAATTGATTATAAATTTATACAATACTTGATATTATATAGAATATAAAGGGGGTATATTTATGGAAAAAAAGGCAGAAATATTTATACTAGGAACTTATCATTTTGGAAAGGGTGGAGAACATTTAATAAAAACTGAATATGAGGATATTACCACTGAGAAAAAACAAAAAGAGATTAAGGTAGTAATAGAAAAGCTAATGCAATTTAAACCAAATAAAATTGCTGTTGAAGCAAATCGAGGAAAAGAAGAGGAATTAAATAAGGCTTATTCCGAGTATTGTATAAATAATTATAATTCATCTAACAAAATAATAAGTCATAGAAATGAAATTGTTCAATTGGGTTTTAGATTAGGACAAATATTAAACCATAATAAAATTTATCCTATAGATTATCCAGTAGATTTACCGGAACAGGTTTTTGAATATGCTGAAAAGAATTGTCCAAAGTTCTATGAGAAGTTTATGAATGAAATAAAGGAATGTAATATAAGTGAAAATGAAATTATGAAGAATAGTACAGTTATTGAAATCCTAAAGCATCTTAATGATCCTACGCGTATTGCAAAGGAGCATAGTGATTTATATTTAGATATGGCTCAAATAGGAGCTGGAGATAAATATTATGGAGTGGACATGCTTACAGAATGGTATAGGAGAAATCTTTATATTTTTGGAAATCTACAAGATATAGTTGAACCTGGAGATAGAGTTTTGGTTATTTATGGAGCTGGACATTGCAAAATACTTCAGGATTTTGTATCAGAGTATAATGATTTTGAATTAGTAGATACCTTGGAGTATCTATAAATCTAGATATCTAGATTTATAATTTAGAAGATTAATTGATGATTTCTATAGTATTTGGTATTATATAGAAAATAAGGTTTATTGGGGGTAGTAAATATGAGATTTCAATTAGCTAAGAAAGAACAACTCAAAATACTCTGTGCAAAGTCTGTAAGTATGGCTTAAGGCGACAATTGCACAGAGGTAAATATCTAGTCGCCATTACTAAATAAATTCATACTTATACAGGCTTTGTTTCCTTAATTTAAAGTATAAATTTAAGGAGCTGAGCTTTATGGGATATGTAAAGGCTGAAACAATTTTACCAGATAATTTATTAAGAGAAATTCAAAAGTATATTCAAGGAGAATATGTATATATTCCATCTGAACATACAACACGGAAAAAGTGGGGAGAAAAGTCAGGAACTAGGCAGCGTATAAAAAATAGAAATGAAGTTATACGTAATAAGCATGAAAGTGGATATACCATTGATGAGCTGTCAGAAGAATTTTTTCTTTCTATAGATAGTATTAAAAAAATTGTATATAATAAAAATAGAAATGAAAAGCTATCACTCTAATAATGAGTGGTAGCTTTTTATGTGCAAAGAATAATATAGAATTGTTCTTTATATATTAATTGATGATCTCTGTATATTAAAATAAGTATGATGATAAATTTTGATATGTGAAATTATTAATTAAAGATATTTATGTTTTGTGGGGTGAAATATAAATAATAAATTTTTTGAATTAGGTATACAGAAAGGAATAATATTTAAAATGGGGTTAGATATAGAGGAGTTAGGTGAAGAGTTTTCTCATTTAAAACTTGTTGGTAGTAAGGACAATTCAATAAGACTAATCAATGGAATAATAAAGAATAAAAAGGTTGAAGATGAAGATTTATTTGTTATAGAGGGATTATGGGCCTATGAAAAGATAATTAAAAGTAATATTAGAATAATAAACTTTGTATTTTGTATAGAGTTTATTAAAAACAAATCTATCCTTGATATGGTTAAGAGTATTTCTATGGTAGCAGAGAATTCATGTTTAATATCAAGTAATTTGTGTAAAAGATTGAGTAGCAGAGATAGTGGAGAAGGATTTTTTCTATTATGTAGTTTTCCAAAGTACGACCTTAAGGATGTAAAGCTAAAGGAAAACAATTTGCTAGTAATACTTGATGGATTAGAGAAACCAGGAAATATTGGAACAATTATAAGGTCAGTTGATGGTGCTGGTGGAGATGGAGTAATTATTTGTAATAGTAAAGTTAGAAAAACAAATCAAAAGCTGATAAAGTCAAGCATGGGATCTAGTTTTATGTTGCCAGTTATAAGTAGTGACATAGAATTACTTGTAAGATGGCTTAAGAGTAATGGATTTAAGATTATTGTTACTGATTTAAAAGCCAGTAACAATTACTATGATGCTAATTATAAGGGGAGAATTGCTATTATTGTAGGAAATGAAATACATGGAATTTCAGAAATTTGGAATAAATATGAATGTGAAAGAATAATAATCCCCATGTTTGGAGGTGCAGATTCCTTAAATGTAGGAGTAGCAGCTACTATGATTGTTTATGAAGCAAGCCTTTCTCAAAAGAATTTAGGTAAAAGAATTGGCTAACTATGATTTAAATAAATCATAGTTTTATGGATTATATAAGTAGGAAAGAGGGCGTAGTCTTAGAGGCTACACCTTCTTTTTTAGTGATTATTTTTAGTAAGTATTAAGTAATAGCAGGATTTATTAAAATATACCTTGCAATGCAAAGTATATTTTAATATAATAATAGTATACTTTGTATTACAAGGTAAAGGAGGAGTTGCTGTGAATAATAATTCTCAAATTCTTAAAGGTATTCTTGAAGGATGTATACTAAGTATAATTTCAAAGGAAGAGACCTATGGTTATGAACTACTAACAAAATTAAAAGAATGTGGCTTTGAAGATATTGTTGAGGGAACACTGTATCCTTTATTACTTAGGCTTGAAAAAAATCAGTTAATAATTGCTGAGAGAAGGAAATCATCCACGGGAGTTAATAGAAAATATTATAAACTATCAGAAATGGGAAGTATAGAACTTGAAGGTTTTATAGAATACTGGAATAAACTACATGTTAATGTAAATAAGATTATAGGAGGGATGGACAATGAGTAATAGCATATTGAGGGATGAATATAAGGAAGCATACACCAGTATAGTAATGTACTTATCAAGTAGCGGTATGGAAGGTAGCTTTATGGATGAAGTAAGTGAGGATGTAAAGGACTTACTAATAAGTGCACAGGATGATGGTATTGATGTGAAGAGTATAATTGGTAATAATATTGAAGAATTTTGTAAAGAAATAATAAAATCAAAGGATATTAATAGTAGTACAATACTTAATATATATCAAAGTACTAGGTGGGCTATAATTATGTCAGCAATGATGTCATTATTATATTATATATTTCATATGAAATTCACCTTAAATATAATTTTTATGTTTATAGTTGACTTTTTGTTTTGTAGGTTTATTTTTAGTATAGGATTAAGGAAAGTAATAATAAAAAATAGAGGAAATACAAAAAAAATAATAAAGGTGTTATTATTATATATTTTATTTGTGATACCAGGAGCAATTCTAAACTTTATCTTAATTACAAATTTTGTTGTAGAAATTAATTCATTATACACATTCATGGTTTTAGTGGCAATATTGCTATTAAGTTACATCATAGGTAAAGCTTTTAGAAATAGGAAGGTGAGATTAGATTAAGTAATAAAGCAGTAGAATGCTAAAATTCTACTGCTTTATTTTATATAGACAAATAACTAAATATTTAACCTTTTAAATAGGTTTCTATAAGAAGTTTTTACAATATGAGTTTTTATTGTAGTGTATCCTTGGTTGTAAGTATACACATACTATATACATAAAGGAAATGAGAATTAAAGAAAAGAGGGCATAGGTAATGATTAATTTTAAAAAATACATTAAGAAGGGACAAATTTTATTGGCTGTTATGGTATTAATGTATAATATAAATGAGAAAATAATATTTGGAATAGAAAATGATGAAGTATATGGAAGGATGGAAGGTGATAAGGTTTTTATGAATGTATCTACAACCGTAGACTTACCTCATCAACCACCTAAGGAGTCCACAGAAGAACTGTATCAGGATGTGTTTTTAGCTTTACTAATGCCTTATATCCAGATTGAGGTAGAAAAATATTATTCTACATACTTATCTCAAACGCCACTAGTTGATCCTTACTCCATATATATAAATAGTATTTCTAGACCAAATGGTTATCGTTCCTTTGTCTTTGATATAAGTCTTCAAGTAAATCCCTATATAGGACCTCATATTCTTGTGGGGACTGATAATATTGATTTCACTGTAGAAGGTAACGGAAGGGTTAAGGTGAAAAAGTTTGAGCATATAAAAAGTTATGACTTACCACCAACCTATGAGCATATAATGACAGAGATTGTATAAGATTTTAGCATCAGGTTGTTATAACTAGTGAAGTTAGAGTAAAATAAAATTCGCCAATACCCTAAAAGGGATATTGGCGAAGAGGAAATAGTGGAATATAATAGCACTAGTTTTTACTATTCTTCATAGTTAGAAAGTGTGTTATTTAATGAATGTAGTGCACTTTCTACTGAGTTAAGGGTATTTTCGATTATTTGTCTGTTTTGCGATTTTTCAACAGATTTTAATGCTTGATCCAAGCAAGTTTTTGAATCTTGAAGTTCAATTTGTACATCTCGTAGATGGCGTTTAGCGCTTTTTCCTTCATTATTGTGCATAACAATTACCTCCTAAAACTTTATTTTTAAGGTATGGAGCTAGCATATTATGAAAATAAGCTTAAGCTCAATCCAAGAGTGAAATTTTGTTCATAGTAAATTTCTTCATCTACAACAGTCCTATTAACACCATTATTATCAGAAGAATTTCACTATGAAATATCAAAATTATTATATGTGATAAATTTAAAATCATACTTGGAAAGTTTAGCTTATGAAAGAAAAAAACTTAAGAAATAGATTATTAAAGAATTTATTTCTTAAGGTTTCAGTAAAAAGTTCTATTAATCATTCATTAGTTCTTCTAGATCTATTGGATACTTTCCGTATAGTTTACCAGCATCCATAAAGGCTTCAATATTATTCATTGGAGTGTGCATTGGAATTTGACATCCAGTGCTTAAAATATAACCTTTTTGAGAATTGTAACCTTTTCTAATACATTGTTTAACTGACTTAAAAATGTCTTCTTTAGTTCCAGCATATATAACATCAACAGGAGGAACATTTCCGGTTATTACAACCTTATCACCCATCACATTTTTAGCTTCTTCTATATCTTCTATATTATCAATACTAAAATTAGAAATTCCAGTATTCACAACATCTTCCCAAATGTCTCTACTTTTTCCACAGATGTGTATACCAGGGTAACTACCAGTTTTTTCTTTTATTTTATTTATGTTTTTTTGAAGAGCTGGTAAGGAAAATTCTCTGAATTGCTTTGGACTTATAAGACTTGTTGATGAGACTGGATCAGCAAAACTAATTGAGATACCCAGTTTAGCAACTTCTTCTATGTATCTATTATTAGATTCTGACACTATTTCCATAAGAGTATGAACTTTTTTAGGATATTTAATCATCCATTTTAATAAATTTTCAGTTCCTACTACAGAGGCTGCAACACTAAAAGGACCAGACATAGAGGCACTGACATCTACATCATTTATAAGTGCATCTTTAGTAAGTTTTAATGCTTCCAGTAGTATAGGTAATTTTCCATCCTTTAGAGGGTTTACTATTTTGAGAGATTCAATTTCATCTATTGATTTAATAGCAGGTTCTAGTAAATAGGAGATAGCATAATCAGGATAGCATACCTTGGCTCCCATAGCTTCAGCCACGCCTCTAAGACTAGTAGATATGCCTACGCTATCATGACGAAGTTTTTTAAACAAAGCTATTTCTAAATCTGCCATTAGTCGTGCAGAATGATAGTAATCCTTAGTTGTTATACCAATGAATGGCGCCATAGTTGCTCCCATGTCGGGGATACAAATTAGTCTATCAATTTCTAATCCTCTAGAAAATGCATCCATTCTCTCTTTTGGAGTCATTTCTTCTTTAATCACTTAAAGGTTCCCTCCTAACAAAAATATATTTTACATATTAGTTACATAACTCTAAAGTAATTATATAAGACAAAAATGAATATGTATAATTGAATTATCCTATATATAACATGTATCTATTGATATAACCAATATAAAAAGATAAATTTTGTTTGTTAAAATGATGAAATATAATATAGAAAAAGACTGAGATATTAATTGTTTTATTTAATATCTCAGTCTCTCTATTAAATTAATTGACATTCATATACAACACAAGGTTTTGGGATTAACCTTGTGTTTTACTATTCTTGATAGTTAGAAAGAGTACTATTTACTGAATTTAATGCACTTTCTACTGAATTAAGAGTGTTTTGGATTTTTTGTCTGTTTTGTGGTTTTTCAACAGAGTTTAATGCTTGATTTAAGCAGTTTGTTGAATCCTGAAGTTTACTTTGTACATCCTGAACATGTTGTTTAGCATTTTTTCCTTGATTTTGTTGCATAACAATTTCCTCCTAAGTTTTATTTTTAGATATTAAGATAAAATTTAATACCTAATTTAATTTTTATTCACAGTAAGTTTCTTTACCATAGATAATTATTATTACTAAGAGGTAAAGAAATTCACTATGAACTAGTAAAGTTATTGTATGTTATAAATTTTAAATTATACTTTTAAATTTTATTATCAAAACTAATAATATAATCACGACTATGTATTAAGATAAGAAAAGCTAGGCAGTAAGCCTAGCTCATTATTCTTTAATATCTATGGCATCTACAGGACATTGATCTCTTCCATCAACAGCTCCAGCTTCAAGATCAGAAGGAACATCTCCATCTATAGCTTCAGCTTTACCATCATCATCGAATGAATAAATTTCAGGGCAGACACCAACACAAGCTCCACAGCCTATACATGTATCTTTGTTTACTATTGCTTCCATATTTACTCCTCCTTGTTTTTAATATATTAACAAGGTTAGTGTTTGCAGTAATTGATTTCATATACGCAAAAATTAGAAAATTAATTAATAATAGGTACATAGATGTTAGAGTAAATATATATAATTATGTATTTATATCAGGAGTAGTTGAGTCTTTAAATCTCTACGGCGAGTTCATAGTCATCTTGATTTTCTCGTTCTTCAATAAGCTTTAAAATATTATCCATAGTATATATTTTAAGAGATAGATCACTGTTGTCTTCTAGTTTACCAATGTATTCTAGGGCATTAGGGGACACACTGCCTGTAGTAAGAATAATACCTTTTTTTATATTGTTTGCCATCATAGCACCAACAAGTTTTTGGCATATAACTCTTCCTATAAAAAACTCATCAGAAGCATTATCTTCATCATTAGAGGCTAGAGTTGGATTAGAATCATATCTTTTACATTCAACATAGATTTTTTCATCGTCAGAATTTGTAAGAATTAAATCAACTCCACCATCATTACTAGGAGGTGTAAGCTTTATATCCTTATATTCAGGGTTATTATGAAAAAGCCATTGACAGAAGCCTTCAAATTGAAGTCCTGTTAATCTATTAATATTTTCTTTTTTAATCCTCATAGTAAATTTTAGTTGTTCATCTTTAAAGCCTCTTATTTTCTCAATAAATTGAGTAAAGCTCTTTATAAGTATTATGAGTACTATAAGTAGTACTAAAATTTCATATTTGTTCATAAGAATCACCTCGTATAATAATTATTGTCATTATAGAAAAAAATTAATCAATATATTTGGGATTTTTGCTTTACCATGTGATATTAATGAGCACAATAAACAGATATTTTTATATGAAATCCATAACAGATTTAGAAAAGTATCTTTAATTATGAAGGTTTTTAATATAAAATAGTAATAAATACTTCAAGGAGGTTACGTATGAAGAGAGAAGATTATATTTCTTGGAATGATTATTTTATGAGTATTTCTTTGTTATCAGGAATGAGAAGTAAGGATCCATCAACACAGGTTGGAGCTTGTATAGTTGATTGCAACAATAGGATAGTTTCTATTGGATATAATGGATTTATTAATGGATGTAGTGATGAAGATTTTCCTTGGAGTAGAGATGGAGAATTTTTAGAAACTAAGTATCCTTATGTAGTGCATGCTGAGCAAAATGCTATTTTAAATGCTAGAGGTAAGTCTTTAGAAGGCTGTAGACTATATGTAAATTTATTCCCTTGCCATGAATGTGCTAGAAATATCATTCAATCAGGCATAAAGGAAGTTTATTATCTTAGTGATAAGTATGCTGAAACAGATTCTATAAAAGCCTCTAAATATATGTTTGAAAAGGCTAATGTGAAATTAACTCAATTAACTCCAAGTGTAGACAAGATAGAGATAAAATTAAAATAGACCTATTAAATTAGAGCTAAAAGGATTGTCTCATATTTTTATAGTGAGATAATCTTTTTTTTATTTATGAGCAATATCAACTGAATTTTAGAATGAATTAAAGTCCCATTTTAAGATTGGTTGAACGTATACCTAAGAGGTTAATTATAATAAATAATTATATTTAAAGACTGAATTTGTTAAGGAGTAGATTAAATGAAAACTAAAGATATGACGAGAGATGCTATAGTAATTGGTTTTGCTTTATTTTCTATGTTTTTTGGAGCAGGAAATCTTATATTTCCAACATTTTTAGGACTAGAATCAGGGATAAGTTGGAGTAGTGGATTGTTTGGATTTGTTTTAGCTGATGTAGGCTTAGCTATACTATCAATTATAGCTGCAGCTAAATGCAATGGAGATGTAAGTGAAATTTTTGGAAAGGTAGGTAAAAAATTATCAATAATTTTGGGTGCTGTTATAATGGTATGCTTAGGACCACTTCTAGCCATACCGAGGACAGCAGCAACAACCTATGAAATGGGTATTGTGCCAATATTCAAAGGATTTAGCCCAGTAGTATTTTCAATAATATTTTTTTCTATAACATTGGTTTTATCTATAAAACCATCTAGAGTAATTGATATAATAGGTCAGTTTTTAACCCCAATGCTTCTCATAACTCTACTATTACTCATATTAGTTGGAATAATAAATCCAATTGATTCTATCAGTATAGCGCCAAGAGTAGAAAGTATATTTGCAGAAGGAGTAATCCAAGGCTATCAAACCATGGATGCATTAGGAGCTATAGCATTATCTACTGTTGTAATAACAACATTAAGTAATAAAGGATATAAAGGAATAAAGGAAAAAATAAAATTAACCTTAAAAGCATCTATTGTTGCCTCAATAGGACTAGTTTTAGTCTATGGTGGGTTGACTTATTTAGGAGCTACCATTTCAAATCAATATGCAAACATACCATTAGGAGAAATATCTCAAACTGCATTAATAGTACATATAACAGATATATTACTTGGAAAACCAGGAAAGATATTATTAGCAATAATAATAGGTCTTGCATGTCTTACAACAGCAATAGGACTTACGTCTGCAACAGCCCAGTATTTTAGTAAAGTATCAAAGGGAAAATGGAAATATAGAGATATAGTTATATTCGTATGCGTGTTTAGTAGTATAGTAGCTAATTTTGGAGTAAGTACTATAATAAAATTTTCAGCACCAATATTAAGCGTAATCTATCCTCCAACAGTTACATTAGTAATATTAACATTATTTAAAGAAAAAATTAAGAACAATTATGTGTTTATTTTTTCAACATATACAGCTTTATTTATAAGTGTATTAACGGTTTTAAACCATATGGGAATAGGCAGTTCAATAGGAGTACCAATAGTAACTGAACTTCCATTTGCGAATTTAGGTTTTAACTGGATAGTTCCAGTTATAGTGGCAGGTATAATGGGGAATTTTATTAAAACAAACACAGAAATATAATATCTTCATCATATTTCATACTACAAAGATATACAAGGCAATCAATAAGTGTTATGGATGATTTATATAATTGTAGCAAACATGTTATAATAGATACATGTAAATGCGTATTTTAAAGATAGAATACCTACATAATTTAATATAAAAATTAGTTTGGAGGTAGAGTTATGATTAAAGCAATTGAAGAGCGTAGAAGCATAAGAAGATATATGGATAAACAAGTGGAAGATGAGAAGTTATTACAAATTCTTCATAGTGCAAGACTAGCACCATCAGGTAGTAATACACAACCATGGCAAATTATTGTGGTTAAGGAGCAGAGAAATAGAGAAAAAATTGCAGCTGCTGCGTATAATCAAAAGTGGATGGTTAGTGCACCTGTCCACCTTGTGTGTGTTGCAGATATAAAATCAAGGTTACCTAAGTGTGATGGCCTTTATATTGATGAATATAGTAAGGAATTCGAAGTTAAGCAAATTATTAGAGATACATCTATTGCAATTGAACATATGGCACTTGAAGCAACAGATTTAGGGTTGGGAACTTGTTGGATTGCTTGGTTTGAACAGAAGGACTTTAGACCAGTTTTAAATATTCCTGATGATAAGTATGTGGTTGCAGTATTAACTTTAGGTTATCCAGATGAAGCACCAAGTCCTCGTCCAAGAAAGAATTTAGAAGAAATAGTTCATTATGAGCAGTGGTAATAGATAATGAAAGTATATAATAAATTAGTAAGAGATAAGATTCCACAGGTGATAGCTGAAGAAGGAAATCAGTGCGATATAGAAATTGCGTCTAAAGAGGACATGATTTCTTTATTAGAAGATAAGCTAAAAGAAGAGGTAAATGAATATCTAAAGGATAAAAATTTAGAGGAGCTAGCGGATATTATGGAAGTGCTGTTTGGGCTAGCTCATAATTTAGGATATTCTGAAGAGGAATTAGTGGAGAAAAGAAATTGCAAGTTGAATCAGCGTGGGGGATTTAAGGAAGGAATTGTTCTTAAATCTGTTAAGTAAAAATATAGTTTTATCATATAATAAAGGGGATTAATTATGAGGAAAACAATTATTTCTAGATTTCATCAGGGAGTTAACACATACTATACTAATGAAAAAATTTCTTTACCAAAGGATTATAGTGACCAAGTAGAAAAACATTGGCAAGAGCTACAACAAGCAGGTAAGGATTTTTTTAGAGGGGATGTATATACTATAAGTAAAATAGAAGATACTAATGAAAGGCTAGACATCTTTGTTTCAAAAACAGATTATGCACATTTTTTATATACAATTCATAGAGAGAAATTTATAGAGCCAGATTGTAGAATCATTCATACTTCTGTTTTAATTGAAACCATAAATGGAAAATTTGTTATTGGAGAGATGAATTTAGGCACTGCAGCTCCAGGAAAGTTCCAATTTATAGGCGGTGGCATAGATAAGAATGATATAAAGAATAATGTTTTTGACTTAAGACATAACATTGAAAAAGAAATTAATGAAGAAATAGGAATAGATGTAGAGGATAAAACTTTAGTAAAAGAGTTAAAACCCTATGTTTTAAAGAGTGGGGGCAAAGATAATTTTTTATCAGCCATTTTTAAAAT
The DNA here is from genome assembly GCF_052067195.1 of Clostridium sulfidigenes. Taxonomy (NCBI): domain Bacteria; kingdom Bacillati; phylum Bacillota; class Clostridia; order Eubacteriales; family Clostridiaceae; genus Clostridium; species Clostridium sulfidigenes. The sequence continues at coordinate 17,315 of NZ_JBQHQR010000017.1, forward strand.
GTCTTTACTTATTAATGAAGATGAGCTAGATAAAATTTTAAATCAGCATAATGAAAAATTAATAGGTAGAGGAGAAAATCCAGAAATAAAATCTCTTATATGTGTGAATAAGAACAGAGATGCTATAGAAGAATTTGTGAAAGACAATTCAAGAGAAAAAGATGAAAATCTTAATGCTACGTTAATGGCAGCAATAGGAATCATTCCAATTGAGGATTATATACTACTTTAACTAGATAATAAAATGTTTAAGTATTATAATAGAATATGTTGCAAAAATAATATGATAATAGTATTACTAATAATATCATTGAAATATAAATTTAAAATATATAAAAAGTTTTTATTTACTTTCTAATGACGAGGCAAAAGATAAGGAGATACTGATGATAAGAGAATTATTTGAAGATATATATCAAATAGAGGTAGAACTTCCAGACAATCCTTTAAGGGCACTAAATGCCTATTTAATTAAGGGTAATGAAAGAAATCTACTTGTGGATACAGGCTTTCGCAAGGTTAAATCTTTAGAAAGCTTAAGACAAAGTTTAAAAGAATTGAATGTGAATATGGCCAATACGGATATATTTTTAACTCATCTTCATGATGACCATACAGGTCTTGTACCATTTCTTTTAAATTCTAATAATAAGGCTTATATTCATCCAAGAGAAAGTGAAGAGATATATAATTTAAGAAAAGTAACTTATATGGAAGAAATTAATATATTTAATGAAGCAATGGGATTTCCTAAGGGCAAGGCGGTATCAGCACTAAAGGCTCTAAGAGATCAAGAAGGTTTTGAAGAAAGTTTCAATGAGCCAACTTATACAGATATTAAGGATGGGGAAACATTAAAGGTAGGAAAGTATGAGTTTAAATGCATTTTGACTCCAGGGCATACCCCAGCTCATTGCTGCTTATACGAAGAAAACCATAGGATTTTAATTGGTGGAGATTTAATATTAGCAAAGATAACTCCAAATATAGCCTATAACCTTGAGCAATGGATGGAAAACCCTTTACAGGAATACTTTGATAGCTTAGATAGAGTTGCATCTCTACCTATAGACGTAACACTTTCTTCTCATAGAGCTATTATAAGGAATACTAAAAGGAGAATAAGAGAACTCAAGGACCATTATGATCTTAGGTTAGAGGAAATCATGGATATTTTGGCTAATGGAGAAAAACTTTCCCCTTATGAAATTGCAGGAAGAATGCACTGGAGTATAACAATTAAAAACTGGGAAGACTTCCCAATAACTCAAAGATTCTTTGCGTTAGGGGAGTGTATGTCCCACTTAGTCTATCTTGAGAAACTTGAAATGATAAATAAGTTATATAAAGATGGAAAGATTTATTATGTTATATCCAATAAAGGATTAGTGTGGGCAATAGTTAAGTACATTAAAGAAAGTTAAAAGAGTGAGTTTTAAAATAAATATAAAGGATGTTTAGAAATTAGGTTATTTCAAAACATCCTTTTAAGTTCTAAAATTATTGAGCTACTGTTGATGAACAGATTTTACAGATGTTTATAGTTTTTCCGTCTTCACATTTCTTAGTCCATACCAATTTTACTCTTTTTCTACCGCATAGAGGGCATGTACCTCTCCAACCTGCTATTTTCTTAATAACCTTACCTCTTCTTTGCTTACCCATTTTCTCATCGCTCCTTTCTTTAAAAATATATTTTTAGAAAGGCAGAGTTATGACTAAAAAGTTAAGATAAGCCTAAATAAAAAAAGTAGTACCATAATTAAATTAGCACTACTCTTATATATTTTTAGGGTATGTTGATTATCTATACATTTAGGTTATAAGATAAATGCTGGAAATGGAAACGAAAACATAACCAGCATTCATCTCATAAGAGTTTAAAATTAAATGAAAATGTAAAACGTAAAATTTTAATGTAAGTAATATTATAGTTTTATTTTAACATAAAACACTATAAATAAATTAATTAAATTAACTATTTACAATAAATTTCAAAAGTTGTTAAGTAATCATTAAAAATATTAACAAAATATGTACATAAGATAAATAAAATGATAAGTAGTATAGCGTATTTTATTTTACAATACGGTTTATTATTTTACAAATGTTGTATATAATAAAGATATGAATATTAGAAAAGTTGGTGATCACATTGTCAAACCAATTAATTAAAGAAGAAATCTTAAATAAGTTAAAATCAGAAGAATTTACTGGTTTTATAAAGAGATTTGACATTATAAATATAGTTGTATTTGGAAGTGTTTTAACTGAAGAGTTTAATGAAGAATCAGATGTAGATATTGCAGTATTAGGAAGAGGTAGTTTCTCCTTAGATGATATTTTAGAAATAGAATTATTTTTAGAAAGGTTTTTAGAAAGAGAAATTGATGTTGTAGATTTAAAGAGTAAAACTTTAGATATATTTGTTAAGATAAGTATTCTAAACTCTTGCGAAATTATATATTCAACTGATAATAAGGTCTTTGAAGAGTTTTGCGATGACGTGGAGTGGATATATAGAGAAAATGAAAATTTTATTCATTTTAGAAAGGTTGATGTTTTGTATGAATGAAGAAAGACTTATGAGGATAATTGAGGATTTAAAGGAATGTAGTAGTGATATAGAAGAATGTATAGAAATTATTAAAACTAGCAATGATAGATTACTCTTAAAGTTAGCAAAATCAAGTTTAAGGCAGTTATTTGTTAGTTTTCATACCATCCTTGAGGATTTATGCTCCATTATACTAAAGGAAATAAAAAGATTTAAGATAGGTATAAGCTTAAGTGATAGCTTAAAAATATTTAGAGAAGAGGGAATTTTAGATGAGGATACTTATGAATTCTTAGAAAAATCTAAGTTAATTAGAAATAGAATTGCTCATAGATACAAAGAACCAACTCATGAAGAACTTTTCAATCATATTGTGAAATATAAAAGTAAATTCAAAAAAATTATTAGAATAGCAGCTAGTTATTTATAAATTATGACAAGAAGAAAAGAGAGTATTATGAAAAAACACAATCTACAAAAGCAACTAAAATATAAAATTCTATTTTAGAAAGGAGCACTTAAAATGGATAACAATACTTTATGGTATATGGAGAAGAGAATTGATAGAACTATAAAAAATTTAAACAGAAGAAATATGGAGGGATTCTTTGTAAAAGATAAAAGTGAGTTAATAACCCTTTTAAAGAAACTAATAGATGATAATTCCACAGTAGGAGTAGGAGACTCTATGACACTTTTTGAAACAGGGGTTATAGATTTTCTACGCAAAGGTGATTATGTATTTTTGGACAAGTATAGAGATGGAATTACTAGTGAAGAGAAGAAGGAAATTTATATGAAAAATTTTTCTGCCAATACATTCATGTGTAGCACTAATGCATTAACTGAGGATGGTGAACTATATAATATTGATGGTAATGGAAGTAGGGTTGCACCCATGCTTTATGGTCCAAAGCAAGTTATTCTAGTAACTGGAATAAATAAGATTGTAAAGGATATAGAGGAGGCAGAAAAAAGAGTTAGAAATTATGCTGCGCCTATTGATGCCAAGAGATTAAATAAAGATACTCCATGCACTACCTTAGGCTATTGTGTAGATTGTAAGAGTCCCAACAGAATATGTAATGATTTCACAATTATAAGAGGTCAGTTTATTAAAAATAGAATAAAAGTAATTATTGTGGGAGAACAACTAGGTTATTGATAATCTGTATAGTGTTTAAAACTATAATTATAGTACAAAAAAAATAGCTTAATAAAATAGGCTATTTTTTATATGTGTAGAAGTCACTAATAGTACTTAGATATTATCTTTAAATAGGTACAGTTTTTATTGACAAAAATACTACCATGCAATACAATATAGAAAAGGACTATTATGCATTACAATATACCTTGTAATGAATGGTACTGAAAATAAGTTTTGGAGGGGAAGTTTATGAAAACAAAACAGTATATAAAAGAGGTTAATAAGTTTATTAGTAAACTAAGTAAAGAAAATGAAGAGAAGTTTGAAAATATATTATTTAAAATACGGTTTTCAAATATTAATGATCATGATGCTGAAGAGTTTATACACCATTGTCTAGATTTATTTTTACAAGCTGAGGAAAGAGAAATTGACGTAGAAGAAGTACTAGGAAATAGTGATATAAATTCCTTTTGTGATGAGTTTATATCAGAAACAATAGAAGGGTACTCTATACTGGAAAAAGTATACTGGAAGATTTCTAAACTACCTATAATACTAATTATTTTTACAGGCGTATTTGAAATGTTTGTTGGACAATTAATTGAAGGCTGGGTAAATAAAACAACACTATTTACAGTTTCAGTTACAGTTTCAATGTTAGTGAATACATTACTTGTAATTATCTTATCCAATTATTTATTATCTAAAATACAATATATGTATAATGTTTTTAATGGAGAGGATAAAAAGAAAGATAGAAAGATAACATTTTTATTATGGATAGGCTTTTGCATTATAACAGCTATATTTGTATTAACTAAATTATTTTTGACAAAGATACTTTTTGAAGTAAACTATTTAATATTCATGGGCATACTTATAACTATTTATTTGATACAGTATTTCTTTGAAAATAAAAATCAATAGAAGGAGGAAACCATGAATAATAAATCACAGTTATTAAAGGGAAGTTTAGAGGGCTGTGTTCTTAAAATTATAGACTTAAAAGATGAGATTTATGGATATGATATTGCTAGAATACTAAAGGAAAATGGGTTCATTGACATTTCTGAAGGAACATTATATCCACTATATACACGCCTACAAAAGAATGGTTTTATATCGTCAAAAATGAAGGAGTCTCCCCTTGGACCTGCTAGGAAATATTATAGTTTAACAGATAAAGGCCGTGAAGAACTAAAGGATTTTGTGGATACTTGGGAATATATGAGTAAAAATATAAATGATATAATTAAAGGGAATATTCAGTAATATATTTCTTAATATTTAAACATATTCAATAATTTATATAACCATAAAATCCTTATATATTAGTATACTTTGGAGGCGGTAATGTTAAACTATTATTTAAATAAAAAGCTTAACATTGATATAGATTTATTTTGAATACCTTTATAGAGTATTTCTATTGTATCACTTTTATCCACCATACCAAGTATATATAGTAATGGTAAATAGTGATCCTTAGTAGGAATGGCGTTATTTTTTTTATCTCCATATTCAATTAGGGATTCAAAGTTTCTTGATTTTAGATTTGTTACTACGTCATTTTCAAAATCAATAGCCCATTGATATGGAGTAGTATCATAATTCATATCTGCTAAGTATAAATTATGGACAATGTTTCCACTGCCTAATACTAAGATATCATGCTCTCTTAAAAATTTTAATTTTTTACCCATTTCGTAATGATATATAGCAGGTTGTGCCATATCAATACTAAGGGCTACTACAGGAACATCAGCCTTTGGATACATATGTTTTAAGATTGACCAAACTCCATGGTCAAGACCATATGTATCAATAGGTTTTATGTCAAGATCTTTAAGCACTCTACTGATTTCAGGAAAACCTGGACATGGATATTTTATTTCATATAATTCATTTGGAAAACCATAAAAATCATATATAAGTTCTGGATTTTGGGATGTAGTAACTGCAGTGGCACCGTCTGACATCCAGTGAGCAGTAACCACCATTATTGCCTTTGGTGTAGGTAGAGTCTCACAGATATTATAAATACTTTTTGTGTAGCTATTGTCAGTTATTATATTCATTGGTGAACCATGCCCTATAAAACCTATTGGGAATTTCATAATATCACTCCTCGTCTTAATATACTTTATTATATAACTTAATTTTATTATATCAAAAAATAAGGTGAAATATATTGAATAACTATTTTGATTAAAATTTATAATATAGAAGAGATAAGTGATAAATATCTAATCATGTCGACAAGCTATTTACCACTTATTTAAAATTAAGATATGTATTTTATAATTTAGATAAATCTGATATAAATTCAATATCTACATTTAATGAACTTAACAACCTTTTTAATTGCATTGCAGCAATAGCTGAGCTTGGTGGTGTTGATACTATATTTTTGAAACCAGTAGCCTTATACATTTTAATGCAGTTTTCAAGAATTGGAATCATTTCTGCTTTTGATGTTGATAATTCAGAACTTTCAAGTGCAAGGGTAAAGCTTGATGGAGTTATAGATTTTACAGCATTATTATAATCATTTAAGAAATTTTTGCCATCCTCCTCTTGAAAAAATCCTCCTACAGTGATAAATAAGACCTTCTTAGCATTATTAACTTCTACTTTATACATTTAAAATTCCTCCTTTAAAATTTATATAAAAAAGCTCCCATTGTGTATCCAGAACCAACTGAACAAAAAATAACGAGATCTCCCTTATTTATCTTTTTAGTTTCTATAGCTCTATTAAGTGCAAAAAACGGACTGGTGCATCCAGTATAACCATATTCATCTGCAACAAAGGTATAAGTGTCACTACTAACCTCTAAATTTAATTTATTTAATGTTTCTTTTATATCAGCATGGGAAAACTGTGAAAATAAGAAGTGTTTTACATCTGTTAAAGATTCATTTTCTTCTTTTAAGAGTTTATTGATAAGTTTTACCCATTCATCACTAAAGTAAGACACATCATGATTTACCCAAGCATATTTTTTACTATCTATAGGCAGTTCTTCATCATATATATGGGATAACCCACATTCAGGGAAAACCATATATTTATGATTTTTAGAATCAGTATGGAAGGTAGAATTAAGAACTCCACCAGTTTCTTCATCACTAGTAAGTAATATTGCAGCTGCACCATCTCCAACAGTAGAATTTACTAACTCACAATCACTTTTGGCAAGGAGTGAGCCATATGAAGCACCAACGATTAAAGATTTTTTATATTTACTTTTAGATTTCATATAGGTTGCAATGCTATCAATAGCTGTTATCATTCCTATACAATTATCGTTCATGTCATAAGTTAAATCGCAGTTACATGCATCTATAGCATCTCGTATCAAAAGAGCGTTAGTAGGTATTAAATGTTCTACAGAATCACTAACAAATACAATAATATCTAATTCAGAAGCCTTAACATTAGCTTTTTTCAAACAGGATTTAGCAGCTTCCACACTCATAGTAAGAGAGTTTTCTGTATTATTATCAACTAAATACCTAGACTTCCTTCCTAAGTGATTTAAAAGTTTTTCTAAATCTTGTCCATATTCGTCAATGAAATGTTGATTTTCTATTCTTTTCTTAGGATGATATATTGATACTTCTTGAATTTTTATTCCCATAAAGTCCTCCCCATTCACATTTGAATTTGATGTTTAAATATATATATTACATATAAACAAAATGGTACAATATATATGTAAAAATTATAAATATAATAAAAAATATATTCTATTGAGTTTATTATTCTACAAAAATTTCAAATAAAATAAATTTTTAATATAATATAGTACTATATTTTTGATATCACTCTATTATTATCGTCACAATTCGATTTACTTTATATGTTTTATAATTTATATTCTTACTTTATTAGAAGCCGATATAAATTTATGCAAAGAGAGGAAGTTGGATTAACCTCTAACTTTTTTATAGTAGTTGACTCTTGGGTTACCGAAGGGTTTATAATAATAATAGATGGCAAGGTGCACACTTGTAGAGCTTATTTGTTGAGGTGAAGTTATGTTTAAGATTGGTGAATTTTCGCGTATGAGTGGACTTTCAATTAATACACTGTATCATTATGACAATGTAGGAATTTTAAAACCTATATATATAGACAAATTTACTGGTTATAGATACTATGATGCAAGTCAACTTATAACCATAAATAAAATAATTGCTTTAAAGGATGCTGGATTTTCACTTGTTGAAATTAGCAATTTCTTTAATAATAATTCTAGTAATGAGTCGCTTATAGAGGTTTTGGAAGTGAAAGCAGATTTACTTGAAAAGGCACTAGAACTAGAAACAAGTAGGCTTCAACGTCTTCGTACAAATATATTTTTAATAAAGAATGGAGGCATACCTACTATGAATGAAATTTCAATTAAAAAAGTAGAAAAAATCTTAGTTGCATCATTGCGAAAATGTTTTGTGAAGGATGGTAATCAAACTTATGATGAATTTTGTGAAAGCCTATGGGCACAAGTTAATGAATATATAGATAAAGTAAAAGGAAAACGTACAATTCCGTGTATGACACTTTATCATAAAGACAATACTTCAATACAGGATATGGAAGTTGTAGAACCTATAATAAAATTAATCCCAGAAGGTGATAATGTTAAAGTATATGAACTGCCCATGATAGAAAACATGGCTTGTATAGTTCATAATGGCTCATTTGCTACAATTGGAGAAACCTATGAAATAATGTACAAATGGATTTCAGAAAATAAGTATTCAATCTGTGGACCAGTGCGTGAAATATACCATGAAGGTGAATGGGTAACAGATGATCCCAATGAATATGTAACAGAGCTACAATTTCCTATAAAGTAATATGATTAATTTTTAATAAAAATAGACTACTCAAATGTATATAAAGATAAATAGAAAATGAATATTATAATACCGTATTATTCTTTAAAATGAATATACGGTATTTTTTAATAATTGAATGCTAAAGTGTTGTATATAAATTACCAGATATAGATATTTTGTATTATATGGTACAATTAGGAAGGTAAATAAAAATGATATTTAAATTTTTCGAGGTAATTAATGAAAAAATAGAATAAGATGGTGAAGGAGTTTAAAGAATGGGTGATATACATTATAATCTTCAATTTGAAAAACTATGTGAATTTTTACAAATTGGTAAGATAGTAGATGAACCTAAAAGAATATCCGGAGGTCTTTTGCATAGAATGTACGCTATCAAAACAACAAAAGATAAATATGCTGTTAAAGCATTAAACCCTCAAATAATGCTAAGAGACAAGGCAATGAAAAATTTCATCATTTCAGAAGAGATTGCTAATGTTACATCAAAGAGTGTATCAGCTCTTCCAGCTAAAAGATTTAATGAAACTTTCATCCACGAAATAGATAATCAGTTTTATCTTGTATTTGATTGGATAGATGGTAAAAGTCTAAAATCTAGTGGAATAAGCATAGTTCACTGTGAAAAGATAGGTTCTATGCTTGCTGATATACATATGACAGACTTTTCGGAATTGATGATAGTTAATAATTGGTCGGATAATGAAAACATAACGAATTGGAATCATTATTTACAAATGGGAAAAGAAAATGATATGATCTGGGTAAACTTGATGAGCGAAGTAGTTGATAGGTTATATGAATGGAGTATTCAGGCAAAAAGGTCTTCAAAATTACTTGCAACAGAAATGGTTATTAGTCATAGGGATTTAGATTCTAAAAATGTTATGTGGAGCAATGATAAACCAATTATTATTGATTGGGAGGCTGCTGGCTATGTAAATCCTATGCAAGAATTAATTGAAACAGCTATATATTGGGCTGAAAATGAAATAGGAACTATTAATAAAGAAAAATTTTTAGCTTTTATAGGAGGATATAAAAATATACATGGACCATTAAAAGGAAATTGGAAAATAGTATTATTCAATGGATTTCTAGGTAAACTTGGTTGGTTAGAGTATAACTTAAAAAGATCTTTAGGTATTGAATGTGTAGATAAGGAAGAACAGAGTTTGGGAATTAATGAAGTAACTGAAACAATAAATGCTCTTATATACTATTCTGAGATAATTCCTAAATTAGAAAAGTGGATAAATAATATTCTTTGAAATGGTAATAGATATAAATATATTGAAAAGTATGTTATAATATGTATAAATATGTAATGCATCAATTTAAATTACATATAAGCAGTGAAACTTACAAAATGTTAAATTTTAATTAGGGGGATTTGGGGATGAATAAAATTACAAAATATGAATTTAGGAAAGTAACAAATAATGATGTTGAAGATATGCTTACATGGAAGTATGAAGGAATTTACTCATTTTTTGATAATGACTTCTCAGAAGGAAAAATAAATTATGTAAAAAGTTTTCCTATGGATGATAATGTGTACGCAATTTATAATGATAATAATGAATTAATAGGAAATTGCGCTTTTTACCTTAAGGATAAAGTAAGCTTTTCAATTCAAATGAGACCAAGTTTAACAAGCAAGGGCATGGGAAAGGAATTTTTACAAGCTATTTTAGAATTTGCTAAGGAAAGGTACGATTTAAAAAATATAGAGCTTTCAGTTCTTAAATTTAATGAAAGAGCTATAAGATTATATAAAAGTTTAGATTTTAAAGTTATAAATGAATTCATAGGAAAAACAGTTAAGGGAGAAATGGAATTTATAACTATGTCAAAAAAATTATAAACAGAGTTCTTAGTATCAGTACTTTCGATACTTAGAACTCGTTGTCCATTAGGGTAAATCGTTATCCAAGGACGTAGCAGCTCTTTACTCTGGCTTTTAAGAAGATGGGAGTATTAGAGCTGGTAGTCATCGGATAATTATTGTCTACCCTACATATTTGAACTCAGAATGCAGGGTAGTCTTATATTTCCTTTGTTACAATTAAATATGAAAGGGGAAGGTAAAATGGAATGGGTTGAGAGAATGACAGCAACAATAGATTATATTGAGAATCATTTGACTGATGATATTATGTATGATGAAGTAGCAAAAGTTTCTTGTTGCTCAATGCATCAATTTGGACGTGTTTTTTCTTATGTTGTAGGGGTATCTCTATCTGAATATATTCGTCGTAGAAGATTAACTCTTGCAGGATTAGATTTACAAAGTAGCAATGAAAAAGTTATTGATATTGCTATAAAGTATGGATATAATTCGCCCGATGCATTTACTCGTGCTTTCGTCGGAATGCATGGTGTAACTCCTAAGGTAGCGCGCACTTTAGGAGTAAAACTTAAAGCCTATCCACCCATCACTTTTCATATTTCAATAAAAGGAGATGTTGAGATGGAGTATCGTATTGAGGAAAAGAAAGAAATAAAATTGGTTGGACTTGTTAAACAAATAAAGAGGCAGTCTGCTAATGCTGAAGCTAATGATTGGAAAGAAGCTTTAGGTGAAGCATGGGATATTTGGGATGAATTTTTGGATGGTGATATTGATAGGAAGATAGCATGTGAATACAAACTTTATCGCAGCCCCATGTGGCAGATGGGTTTCACAAAAACTTTAGAAAATGGAGAAACTTTACTGGCTATTGGTGCTGAAGCTGATGAAAATGTTGTAACAGATTTGCAAAGTTATACTATACCAGCAGGAAAATGGGCAGTATTTACTGCAAGAGGAAGCCTCAATGGCAAGGAGCACCCAATTGATGTCATGTGGACGAAAATAACAGCAGAATGGCTTCCTAATTCTGGATATGAAAGAGCAGCAGATTATGAACTTGAAGTTTACCTACCAGGAGATACAAATGATGATGATTATGCCTGTGAAATATGGGTTCCTATTACTAAGAAGTAGATATATATATTCTAAACTTAAAAATATCTATAAAAAATAAATATTCATTGGTTAAAATACCGTAGTATTCAGTAATGATTACACGGTGTTTTAATTAATTAAATATATTATGGAAGGAGTAGTATAAATGGATTCTAAAGAAATATTAACACTCATAGACAATATATCTCCACATGCAAAAGAGTATGTAGAAAAAGCATTTGAAAATAATCAAGTTGATATAATATATTCTGTATCAACAGCGGAAAACATGGGAGTATTTATAGCTGTTGACAATAAAGATTGTTGCATTTTTTATGCTTATTTTCTTAATGAAAACAATATAGAACAAATTTTAGAAATAATTAAAAATAAAACTAAGGAATACATTTCAAAAATAGATTCAAAAGAAATATGCTTTAACGTGTACGGAAATAATCTAAAAATAATTAATCAAGTAAGAAAATTAGGTTTTAAAGTAGACATGGAGGGATATCACCTTGAATTTATTGGTAAAGAATTACCTAAGTTAAATTGTTGTAACTTAATCGATAAAGGATTTGAAGATGATATGCTAAAAGAGTTTATTAATTTATTTGATAGTTCATATTATCAGTTAAGTATAGATAATGGTTGGCAGGTAAATAGTAATGCTATAAATGAAGAACAATTTTATAAAAAACTTATTGATTTAGATAAGCATGGGCAAGTACGTTCATTCTGGATAAATAATGAGTTGGTAGGTGCGTATATTATCTGGCAAAACTATATAACTGATCTTGTCGTTAAACCTACAGTTCAAAATAAAGGATATGGAAGTTATATATTAGCACATTGTATTAGAAATATGAGTATAAATAAATTTATTAGAAACATAAGACTTCGAGTAGCTAAATCAAATATTGGTGCTAAAAAATTATATGAAAGAAATGGTTTTATTGAAATTGCTTATTTTTCAGAACATACATATGAATAAATATGGTTAGCTTGTTAAATTTAACACCTCAATTATTTGTAGTGATGTTAGTAAGTAAATATAAAAAAAGAGAAAATAAACAATATTAAATAGTTCATGATATTTTTATAAATGATGCATTTCTAAGATAGTAAAGCTGATTTAAGGAGGAAATTATGAATGACATAGAACAAGTATTACAGATAGAATATAGTGAAGAATTTGATAAACTAAGAAAAAATAGAATGTTTGTCAGTTATCATAAATACGGTCCTATAAAAAATAACTATGGTGAGGGTTTAATTAGTTCAGTTGAAAATCTAGAAATAAGATTAAAAAAGTATAAAGAAACTGGTAATACCGAATTTTTAGTTGATGTTGCAAACTTCGCTATGATTGAATTTATGTATCCCAAACATAGCAATGCTCACTTTGATAGTGAAAACCATGGTACTAGATTAAAGGGAATGACTGTTAATGACTTGAAACAATTATGATACACAATTCAACTAAATAGTTAAGAAGAAAAAAATGATGGTTGATAAAATTCTAGTGTAGATAAATGAGTTAGGTAAGATATTTGGTTTTTCAGATATAACGGAGGTAAGAATGATAAAGGATATTATCAGTGAAACAGGATTTAATATAGAAACAAGTAGGTTACTTCTTGTGCCTATTTCAGAAGAATTTGCATATGATTATTTTACTGAATTTAATGATGAAATAACAAAATACCAGTATCCAGAGCCTTTTAAAAGCCTAGATAGTACAAGAAAATTTATTGATGAGTTTACAGAACTTAAAGAATTGGGAACAAATTTGGTGTGTTGTATTTTAGATAAGGAATATAAATTCATTGGAAGTATAGAGATTCATCTGATAGATACTAAGACTCCTGAGGTGGGTTTATGGATACGAAAGAATGAACAACGTAAGGGGTATGGGTATGAAGCTATTACTGGTCTAACTAACTTTTTTCGTGAACACATGGATTTAGATTATTTTATTTATGAGGCAGATCGTCGTAATCCTAATAGTATTCAGTTGGTTAAAGCTCTAGGTGGAATAGAAGTTGGATTCAATAAAGTAGAAAGTAATGGTGGAAGCACTTTAGAGTTGAACATGTATTATATTAAATAATAAGGTTATAAAATATCGTATTATTCAGAAATGAGTATACGATATTTTTTTATTTTCTAATTTTACTACATATACAAATATATGGATGATAATCCGGTATAATATGGTATAATTTTATTAAGATTACTGTTTCTGGAGAATACTAGGGAGGGAGTTTAATGATACTTTTAAAAGAAGTTACGGAGAAAAATTGGAGAGATGTTAACTTACTAGAAGTGGAAAAAGAACAGCAACATTATGTATGCTCTAATGTTGGTATTTTGGCTAGAGCTTATGCTTTTAGATCTCAAAGAAGTCAAGCTAAAGCAATATATAATGATAGTGAAATAGTAGGATTATTAATGTATAGAGAGTGTGATGAATTACAAGCCTTTGTATTTGATCAAATGATGATTGATAGAAGATATCAGAGAAATGGATATGGAGAAGAAGCGGTATTCAAAGCAATAGAACTGATGAGAAATAATGCAAAATACAGCAGAATAGTTTTATGTTACTGTGATGGTGATATTGCTGCTAAAAATCTTTATACCAAGTTAGGTTTTCTTCATACAGGAGAAGTAGATGAAGATGAAATAATTATGGCTTTAGATTTATAGAGTTAAATACATTTATTATGTTAAATGGGGTGTAAAATATGGACATAGATAGTATTATTTTTGATTTAGATGGAACTATATGGGATTCAACATCTAGTGTTATAGATTCATGGAATAAAACTATAGGTAACTATGATGAGGTGATAAATAAACTTACGCTTGATGATATGAAGGGTGTTATGGGGTTAGTAATAGAGGACGTTGCATTAAAGTTTTTTCCATATTTAGAAGAAGAAAATAGACTTAAAATAGTTAAGCATTGCTGTAAGGATGAATGTAATCATTTAGGCAAACATGGTGCAATTCTATATGATAGGGTAGAGGAAACTTTAAAGGAATTATCTAAAAAATATAAATTATTTATTGTTAGTAACTGTCAATGTGGATATATAGAAGCCTTTTTTAAATCACATAAGTTAGATAAATATTTTATAGATTATGAGAATGTAGGAAGAACAGGTTTAAGTAAAGGTGAGAATATAAAACTAATAATAAAAAGAAATAACTTAATTAGTTCAGTATATGTTGGTGATACTGATGGAGATTTAAAAGCATCACGAATTGCTAATATACCCTTTATTTATGCACAATATGGTTTTGGGGAAGTTAAAGAATATGATTATGTAATTAATAGCTTTCACGAACTTTTAAAGTTTGTGTAACACTATAAGAACATATGTTTATAAATTATAATACATAGATTTATTAACAATCTGTAGATTATATTGTGAAGTAAAAAGGAGGAGAATAATCAATGAAACCTTATGAGAAATTAGCAAAGTTTTATAAAAAAGGTTGGGGAAAAGAGAGTATTAAATACGGAGATTTAATTTACAATGTAATTAATATTTACAATCTAAATATTAATTCTGTATTAGATGTTGGTTGTGGTACAGGCATACTAGCATCTAAATTATATAATGAAAATTTTGAAGTTAGTGGAATTGATATTTCGGAAGATATGATTAATGTAGCAAAGGAGACTACAACGGGAATAGAATTTGCAGTTGCAGATATGGTAAATTTCACTTTGAATAAAAAATTTCAGCTTATAACTTGTGCATTTGATGCACTAAATTATTTAGTAACGGATTCAGACATGAAAAAAACTTTAAAAAATGTTTTTTTACATTTAGAAGATAACGGAATTTTTATATTTGATATTAATACTCCAGTTTTATATGAAGAAAGGCATTTTGGAATAATTGATAGAAAGTTTGATAATATAGAATTCAAACAAATATTAAAATATGATAAGGCAAGTAAAATAGGTAAAACTGTCTTTGACTTTGGTGATAATCAGTGTGAAACACATATTCAAAAGGCATATACTGTTGAAGAAATGGATGCATTTCTTTTGAATTCAGGCTTTGAAATAATGAATAGGTATAAAGATTTCAGATTATCTCCAATTGATGATAAGGCATATAAAATATTTTATGTGGTCAAAAAGGTTAACTAATAATATTCATGAACTGTAAAGCTAGGAAAACTGGAGTATACCTTATTTTAAGGAGGAGTCTATGATTAGAATTGAAGGAGACAAGATTTATTTAAAAACATGTACTAGAGATGAATATCATGAACACTATAAATTCTATGTTGCAGATCCAATTATGGATCCAAATACCTATATTTATGATAAAGAAAAGGTTGATAAAAAGTATAATTCTATTATAGAAAAGGAATCATGGTATCCTAGGGTTGGAATTTTTTTAAGGGATGGAAGGATTATTGGAGAATTATCTTTCAAAAGAATTGATTATGAAAAAAGCAGATGTGAACTTGGACTTGCCCTTTCCAATAATGATTATAAGGGATTAGGGTATGGAACTGAAGCAGTTAAATTAGCAATAGACTATGTATTTAATACATTAAAACTTAAATGCATATATGCTGATACAATGTGCTCAAATAAGAGAATGAAAAGTATATTTGATAAATTTGGATTTGAGTTTATAAATAGAGAAGAGCATTTTTATGATATGCATGATAGATGGGAAGATAAGTTAAATTATATATTAAGAAATCCAGAGGTACTGTACTAACTAAAGAAGATGATAATATTGGGGAGAAAAATGAAAGGGTGGATATTAAATGAAAAGAAAGTTAGCAATAGTGTTGTTGGTAGCAGTATTTGCAATAAATATCACTGCCTGCAATAATAAAGTTAACAGCAAAGAAAAAATTTCTACTAGTGATAATGTTAAAGAAGAGGTGAAAATTGAAAGATTTCCGTACATGGCTGATTTTGGAAGAGGGAGTATAAATAACATTGAAGAACTCAAAGATCAGTGGGGAAAAAATAGTAGTGATTTAAGAGGATATGACCTTGAGAAACTTGATTTATCTGGGGAGAAAGATAAGCTTTTAAATTCAGTGTTTGATAGTAAAACAAAATGGCCAGGGAAACTTCCAGAGGAGTTTAACCCTGAAAGTTTTTTAGAGTTTCATAAAAATCCAGGTCTTGAAATAAAAAAACTTCATGAAAGAGGAATAACTGGTAAGGGCATAAACATAGCATTTATCGATTATTCTCTTTTAGTAAATCATGAGGAATATCATGATAGAGTAAAGATGTATGAAGAAATTCATTATGAACCAGAAGAAGCACAGATGCATGCTCCAGCAGTGGCATCAATTGCAGCAGGTAAGAATACTGGAGTTGCATCAGAAGCAGATTTGTATTTTATAGCATGCGAAAACTATAACTTTGTTAATAGTGAAATGGAACTAGACTTTTCTTGGACAGCAAAAGCAATTGAAAGAATTATTGAAGTAAATAAATCTTTGCCAAAGGATGATAAGATACGAGTTTTATCTATATCAGCAGGATGCAAGCCTGAAAGTAAGGGGTATAACGAATTTATAGAAGCAGTTAAAAAAGCAATTAAAGAAAATATATTTGTTATAACAGTAAATATGTTTGACACATATGAGGATAAGTTTTATTTCCATGGATTAGATATAGATTCCCTTGCAGATAAAGATGATATTTCTAATTATAAAGTTACAGAATGGAATAAGTGGGTATCGAAAATAGAGCATATTGATGAACTTAATAAGTATTATGAAGAGAAATTTAATATGGACAAACCAGAAGAATTACTACTAATTCCTATTGATTCTAAAACAGTGGCTAGTCCTACAGGAGAGAAGGATTATGTATTTTATAGAGAAGGTGGATGGAGCTGGTGTATGCCTTATCTTGCTGGACTTTATGCTTTAGCTTGTCAAGTAAAACCAGATATTACGCCAGAAGAATTTTGGAAGCAAGCTCTTGCAACAGGCGATAGCAGACAAATAGAAAAAGGAACAGAAAAATATAAGGGGAAAATACTAAATCCTGAAAAATTAATCTCTAGTTTTGAATAAGAATAGTAATATTAAATACTTGTACATTAGGGAGGAGTAAGAAAATGAGTATAAAATTAATAATGCAACCAAACCCATGTGCATGTGGACAAGCATGCATAGCTATGCTTGTGGGAGTGTCAGTTGATGAAGTTATTAAAAATATGCATACACATGGGCCAACATCCATTGGACAGCTAATTGAAGCTCTTGATTTTTATAACATTAAACATGCTGATAAAAATGTAAGATTATCTAAAAAGAATCCTAAGATTTCAGAAGTAGCAATTTTGACAGTACACATGCCAAAGTATACACATTGGGTAGTACATTATAAAGGCAAATTTTATGACCCGGAGTTTGGACTTCTTGAAGAATGTCATCCTGATGGAAAGATAACATCATTCTTGGAGATTTATTAATATAGGTATATCTGATATTTATTCTAAAAATTATAAAAGTGGCTACTTCCATTTTGAAGTAACCACTTTGCTTTTTCTTGTAGAATAAATTAACTTATATATAAAATATATACATAGCATTAAAATAAATGTTACAATGAAAACATGCTTAAGCAGTGGTTATGTAGGTGATAAAGTACTGATAATTTTATAGGAGGAAAACACATGGAGTATTTTGATATTTTAAATAGAGATGGTAGTAGAAGTGGTAAAATAGCACCAAAAGATGAAGAGCTTTTAGAAGGACAATATGATTTAGGAGCACATGCATATATACATAACTCAAAGGGAGAATTCTTAATTCAGAAAAGGTCAAAATCAAAACAGTTCTTACCTGGTGGATGGGATATTCACATGGGACACGTTATATCTGGAGAAACAAGTAAAGAGGCTATTATTAGAGAGATACATGAAGAATTAGGTATAAAGATAAATGATATAATTTTTCTTAAAAAAGTTTTATGGGAAAAATACAATCATTTCATTGATATTTTTGTATTATGTAAAGATATTGATACTTCAGATTTAACTTTACAAAAGTCAGAGGTAGACGATGTTAAATTTATTTCAGCCCAAGAGATGATTAATTTGATAAAATCCATGGACTACAGACCTGAAGAATATAGAACAGTTATGAATGACTATGTTAATGAAATTATTTTAAATTTTAAGTAGAATAAAATAAATATGTAACTATTTATATATGAAAATAGTTACATAGGAAACTATACAACTATTTAACTATTTAACTATTTAAATAGTTGTTGTCATACCAAGGGTTTCAGCGAATTTCATATTTGAACAACATGAAATTTATCCGATGACTACCCGCTCTAAGACTCCCATCTTCTTCAAAGTGGGAGTAAAGAGCGGCTACGACCATGGATAACGATTTCCCCTAAAGGACAACGACTTCTAAGTATCAAATAAATTGATACTAATAATTCTGTTAGTAACCTTCAGAGGGAGTAAAAACTCCTTCTGAAGCAAAGAACTCTACTCTGTTTATAGCATATGTATAAAATACATATATCAGGTGGATATTTAGCTTATTATATTACAAAAATATTTGAGCTTCAAGGAGATGAGGTTAAGGCATTAATTTAAATATATCAAGAGCCATTTGTATATAAGAAATACTATAAAAGAGTAAGCTATCTTGAAACAGTATTAAAAGGGATGGAACGTTGGAGAAAGATAACTAGAAAAGAAAAAAAATATACAATGGAAAAAATGAAGAAAATATTTGAGAAGAAATATATAATTACAAAAGAAAGGCAAATGGAAATTATAAGTAGTAGAGAATCCATAAGGGATTTCTTTACTAAAGAGTTAATGTCAAAATGTAACTATTGTTTCTTTGCAAGAAGTGTAAAAAGTTTGACTTTAGTTGTAAAAGCAAAGGAGAATAAATGTGCTTTATTTGAGCTTGAGTCATGGGAGAATATGACTCAAAATAGGCTTGAGTTTTATGAAATTCCAGGAACACATGATACTATTCTAGCGCCACCAAATGTTGAAAAATTATCTGAAATTATATTGCAATACTTAGATAAAACATAATTTTAAAATATAGTAAAATTATAAAAATATTAAATTTTAAGACTACTTACAGATTATATGTATAATAAGGAGGGAGAGTGTGAGTTTTACTAACTTGCCGTTTAAATTATGAAGAGAGAACAAGAATTAAAACAACAGCTTACAATGATAAAAGAAAATAACTGGGAGATTCCAAGAGGGGTAGATCCATATGTGTTGTCACTAGAAATGCTTGATAACATAGGATCAATAGACTCTCAGCTTAGAGATAGCCTCATATTAGGAGCATTTTTAAGAGTAATAATAAATAAAAAAATTTCATATGAACAAATGAAAGAACTTTTGAAATTATGTTTAAGTGAAGAGCATTTATTTTATGGTGTTGGAAAAATTGATGATGATTCAGTATTTAATAGAACGTTTACTATATGTATAGTGGAGTCTATTATTAGTGTTAATAATAAGCATGAAGAAGGATTTTTAAATGAATCAGAAGTATTACATGTTTATAATGAAGTAATGAGATATTTTACAAATGAAAAAGATTTAAGAGGATATGTAGAGGGTAAGGGATGGGCTCACTCTAGTGCACATACTGCTGATGCTTTATGTGTATTGGCAGAAAATAAATTTATTAAGCACAAAGAATTGATGGAAATATTAGAAATAATAAAGGAGAAAATATGTGTAGATACTTACACATATATAAATGAAGAAGAAGAGAGACTAATAAATGCATTTATGTGCATATATAATAGAAATATTATTAGAAATAAAGATATTATAAAGTGGATATATAGTTTTGAAGTGGTCGGAAAAAGAGGCAAATATCCAGCTGAGGAGCATTTGAGAGAGAATCGTAAAGTATTCCTTAGGAGCCTATTCTTTAGATTTAAAAAAATTAATCTAGATGAAAGTCTTATAAAAACAGTTGAACAGGTGCTAAACAATTTACCAGCTTTTTTTTAGAAACCAAAAACTAAGGTAAGAATTAAATAATTAATCTTATAAAATACAATATTTATTTGAACCACATTCATAATAAATTATCTTTATATATTGGAGGAGAATTAGCATGAAATATGCAATAGAATTATACTTTGATAAGGAAACAGAGGAAAAAATTATTAAATTAGCTAAAGGAATTGCAAGAGCGGGAATCAGTGAAAAATATTTAGAATGGAAGACTCGTCCTCATATTACCATAGCTATATTTAATGATATTGATATTGAAAAGTGTGACGAGTTATTAAAAGAAATAGCTAAGGATACAAAATCATTTCCCGCTTTGCTTTCTAGTATTGGGGTATTTAATAATACCCGAACTGTATATCTTGCACCAGTTGTATGTGATGAATTAATTGCTTTACACAAAAATATACACGAAACTTTTGCGTTTTGTGATCATAGTGGTTGGGAATATTACACAGCTGGACAATGGATACCTCATTGTGCCGTTATGCTGGGAAATGAAGATAAAGAATCAGCATTAGTAGAGGCTACAAAATACGTAATCGAAAACTATGAGGTTTTTCCAAACAGTAGATATGAAGAAATTGGTTTTGTTGAAGTTGTAATGCCTGTAAAAGAAATAAAACCTCATAAGCTCAATATTTTCATGTAATTATAATTATTATAAGAAGTTTTTCAGAATAATTTATTTAAAAATCTAGTCTTAAAATTGAAAATAATATAATAAATAAAAATTTTAGTGAGGAAGTAATATGAAAAAAATTACTATGTCAAAGGGCGAATTGAGAAAATTTCTGGTTATGTATCAAGGTTTATCTTCACCAAAATCTTTTGATGGTGAAGAGGGTATTAAGAATTTTATAAATAGAGTAGGGTGCATACAATATGATCCTTTAAATATGGTAGGGAGAAATGCTGATTTGGTGCTTCAGTCCAGAGTTGAAAATTATAACCCTATGATGCTAGAAACTCTTCTTTATGATAAAAGAGAGATCATAGATGGTTGGGATAAAATGATGGCTATCTATTCTGTCAATGACTGGCCTTATTTTGAAAGAGTTAGATTAAGAAGAAAAGAAGAGATTGAGAGAGTATTGAATCATAGAAATTCAATTGAAGCAATTAACTATGTTGATGTAGCAAAGGAATATATAGAGAAAAATGGTGCTACCTTGCCTTCAAAGCTGGATATTGGACGTGTGAAAAGTGGAGTTTGGGGTCATGGGAAACTTTCCAGCGCTACCATGGACTATATGTGGAACAGCGGAATTTTGGGCGTTAAAGAAAAGAAGAACACACAAAAGGTTTATGATTTGATAGAAAACCTATTGCCAAAAGAACTACTGGAAATGAAGGAACCTTTTAATAATGATAATGATTTTTATAAGTGGTATTTTAAAAGGAGAATAGGAAGTATAGGGATTTATTGGGAGAGAAATGGTGAAGGATGGCTTGGTCATTTTGTATCCGATAAAAATCTTAGAAAGAAAATATTAAAGGAACTACTAGAGGATGGTGAGCTTATACTTGTAAAAGTAGAAGGACTAAATGAAACTTTTTATATAAGGGCTGACGATACATCAATGTTAGATAATCTTAATTCTAGTATTGATAAAAAAGCAAGTTTTCTGGCTCCACTTGATAATCTTCTTTGGGACAGAAAGTTAGTTAAAGATATTTTTGATTTTAAATATAGTTGGGAAGTATATAAACCTGTTTCAAAGAGGCAGTATGGATATTATGTATTACCAGTTTTATATGGAGATAAGCTTGTAGCAAGATTTGAACCTGAAATACATCGAGGAAATGAACCATTGATAATAAAAAATTGGTGGTGGGAAGAGAACTATCAAGTAACAGAAGAGGCTATAGCTGCTATGATGGGATGCTTTGAAAGATTCTGTAAGTATCTAAAAGCAGATGGATTAGAAGAAAGTTCATGGAGGAAAATAAAAGGCTAGACTATAGTTAATTTTTATTATGTAAAGTAATTGCTAGTAATTGACTAAGGAGTGATATTTATGATTATGCCAACACATATTGTTACAGGAGCAGGAGTAGTTGAAAATGATAAAGAAGAGATTTTATTAGTCAAAACTCATCATGGGGGCTGGGTTTTTCCTGGTGGTCAAGTTGAAGTCGGAGAAAACGTTATTGATGCAGTTGTAAGAGAAATAAAAGAGGAAAGTGGGATTAATGTTACAGTAAAAAAACTTTTTGCTATTTCTTCAAATACAGCCACGCATGAAGGATATAATGGAGTTAAGACAGTACCTACAAAGGTGATGATGGATTTTATTTGTACATTTGTAGATGGTGACTTATGTATTTCAGATGAGAATTCAGAATCATGTTGGGTAAAGAAGTATAAAGTTCTTGATATGATTACATCACCATCAATTCGTCAACGTTTTCAAGCATATTTAGATTTTGATGGTAATGTTCAATATCTAGCATATGTTACAAAGCCAGAATTTGACTTGCAAGTTAGTAGAAAGATATAGGGGTAATATTTAGATGAAAAAAATCTGTTTATTTAATATAATTTTTATAACTTATATATTAATGATAATTTTATTGATAGCTATAAAATTAGCTTTCAATCTATCACTAATTGGAAATTATACTAATACAGCTTTAATTATATTGGGGTTATATCTTGTTATTTTATATATAATTAAAGAAACACAATCTAGTAAAGTGATTGGATATATGGTGTTTATAGCGATCTCATTTTTAGTTATAACTTCTCAGTTATTGTTCCTTTCTAAAAAGGAGTTATATTTTCAGGCTCCTAATAGATCAAATACTATAATAGTTGTTGAAAAATCATCACTATTAGATGGTTATAGTACTATATATGAAAAAAAGTATTGGTTATTTAAGCGAAGTGTAAACTGGAATAGGATAGAGGGGCTTAATAATTTTTCAAGTGGACAATATACAATTGAATGGATTAGTGAAAGTTCTGCTATTATAAAATGTGCTGGTGAACATTATGGACAAGTTAATATAGATTAATAGTATTTCAATTAAGTTATAAATTTAAGGAGAGTATTCATAATGAAAGTTACTTTAAATAATTATTATATAAAAAATTATGAAGAAAGAAATAAAAGGCAAAATTCAAAAGGAGAATTTTTAAAATTATTGGAAGAATCAAAAGCTAGTAATACTGAAATAAAAACATCAGGTAAAAGGAAAATAGAGTACATACTTGAAGGTGGTATTATAAAAGTTTATGTTAGTGATGGTAAAAATCCACCTAAGTGTATAAAGAGTATTCCAGCAAAATCTGCATCAAAGGAATTATTGGCAAGGGTGAAATGCTTAACAATAGCAGATTCTTTATACATTAATGAATTAATGAAGTCTAAAGGGGAATCTGATGAAAAGGTAAGTGGAGATACTGCCATTAATGAAGAGAGCATGATAAATAATTACGATTAAATTAAATATTTTAGGGGTGATAAGGAAATACGAGAGAGTTAGAATGTTAAGTTTAGTTGACAAATTTCCATTTTAACTTGATAGAAAAGGTGTTTAGTGTTTAGTATACTATAGCTACAAGTTAACTTGGATTTTCGGAAAGGCTGGTGATAGTTATGTCATTAGGCGAAAAATTATTATATTTACGTAAAAAGGAAGGTTTATCTCAGGAGGATGTTGCAGAGAAATTAGGTGTATCTCGACAAACGGTAAGTAAATGGGAGACCGACCAAACGGTTCCTGAACTTATTAAAGCAAAATTACTAAGTCAACTTTATAATGTAAGTTATGATTATCTTATTAGTGGAAGCCATATTAGTGGTGATGTTACTGGAATTGAAATGATAGTTGATAAAATTGACTGGACAGGAGCGTGGAGTAAAAAGTATCCAATTTTGGCTTCATATCAAGGGATAAAAGGGATATATACTTATAGTGAGAAAATATCTGAGTTATATGATGCTTTTAAAATTGAGTTTGGGTTTGACGACGTAGATACTGTTTTAGTTTTAAAAGATATTCTTTACCAAAAGTATAAAATAGCAAAAAAGAAAAACAACCAATAAGAGCGTAATTTGTAGTAATTTTAATATTAACAAGATGTATTGGTATATTTTGTAATAAAAATTAATTAAATTGCTTTGTCAGTATATAGGTATAAGCATATATTGTTAATGAAGTATTATTTAAAGGGAGAAAATATGTTATCTAAGGAGAAGTTTATTAAACAATCGCTAGAATTAAATCTATTCTTTTTAAGAATAATGAAGGAGCATCTAGTTTTTGTTGGTGCATCATTAATGCCTAGATCTCAAAATTACCTTCATTATGCAGATATGTTAAAGGAACAACTAGATGGATTGCTTAGAAAGACTATAAAATTATCTAATGGAATTATCGATCCAAACATTGGTAATACAGGAGAAATAATTACAAACTATACACTAGAAGCAGAAAGAGCTACAGAATTTTACACTGGAATTAATATCAATACAAATACAACTGAAATGGAATTATCTTTAGGAGATTATCAAAATAGTAAAACTCTAGATGGTTTATCAGAAGAAGTATTTTATTTAAATAAAGAGATTATTCCTGTAGTAAATGAAACAGCTAAGTTAAAAAATAAAATAAAAGTAAATGTATTAAAGTGCAAGATGTTTACAGGTTCTTATCCTCTTTTAGTGGATCATATTTTAAGAGAAGCAATGTTCTATCTTAGAATGTTAGGAAGGTTACAGGAAAGAGTTGAGATGGACATTAATAAGGAAATGGTTGATCAGGAAGCTTTCTGGAACAGAATTATGGCTGAGCATTCTAAATTTATTAGAGGCTTTTTAGATCCAACAGAAGAGGAATTATTTAATGTTGCTAACAAGTTTGGTAAGCAATTTGATAGATTGACAGAAGAAGCACTTACTATGCACGATAATACAATTTCATTAGCACATATATCCACTGTGACTGAGGAGAGTAGAGAGGCCACTAAAGATATTAGAGATTTCAAGATGAAAGGAACAGAAGGATTATTAAATTGTAAGATTAAGTCCATAATTTTACCACTCTTAGGAGATCATGTTCTAAGAGAAGCAAATCATTATCTAAGATTGCTAAATAATTACAAAACAAAAACATATTCTTCATATAGATAAAACTGATATAAGAATAAATGGGTTTCTAAAATACTGTGAAATTTAGTGATGAATTTTACGGTATTTTTATTTTTCAATAATTAACTTGTAAATAAGCTACCTATAATTTATATGGTATAATTTACATATAATAACCATGCAAAATGGTATTGAATATAGGCGATTAATTTATCATATGCGTTAATAAAGTCAAAGAAAATATTTTAAGTTTGGTATTATAGAAGTTAAATGGATAATTTTACAAAAATCCTTGAAGTGTATTTTAATAAATGATACCCTTATATTATCCCCTATGGGGGGATAATATAAGGAGGGATAGAATGAATTGGGCAAAGAAAAATAAAGATAATATTATTACTATATTTTTATTATCAATTCCTGTAATAGTAGAAAATATTCTTCAAACACTACTGGGAACGGTAGATACCTACTTTGCAGGACAGATTAATGATAGTGCAATTGCAGCAATTAGTGTAACTAATTTAATTGTTAATGTGTTCATTGCTTTTTATACTGCTATAAGTATAGGAACTAACGCAATTATTTCAAGAAATGTTGGGAGATGTGATTTTGAGGAAGCCAATGCCACCATAAAACAATCCAATATATTAGGTATTATAATAGGAATATTGGTTGGAGCAGTCAATTTAATATTTTATAAACCGATATTAATGATTTCAGGTGCTTCAAATGAAATATTAAGTTATACAGTACCATATTATATGGTTGTTGCAGTACCATCAGTATTTCTTTGCTTATCACTTATTCTATCAAGCTGTTTAAGAGCAACTAAAGATACTAGTACACCAATGATAGCAACAGGGATTGCTAATGTGTTAAATATATTTTTAAATTACATTTTTATAAAATTAGGATTGGGGATTCTGGGGTTAGGTTTAGCTACAACTATTTCACGTATGATAAATGTTTTGATTCTTACATTAAAGCTAGTAAATGGTAGTGTTATTAAGCTTGATTTGACAAATATAAAGATTAAAAAAGATATAATTAAATCCATCATGAGAATTGGAATACCAGCTGGAATTGAAAAATTAGTTATGAGATTAGGTCAATTAGTATACAATAGCATGATTATTTCTATTGGTATATCAGCATATGTAGCCCATAATATAGCAGGCAATATTGAAAGCTATTCATATATACCTGCAATGGGTTTGGGGGTTGCTACAGCTACTCTTGTTGGTATAAGTCTTGGTGAAGACAATACTAATAAAGCTAAAAATATTGTTTTTTTATCGGATTTCATCGCAACTATTTTTATGATTATTATTGGAATTATATTTTTTATATTTGCTCCACAATTTGCAAGAATATTTACAAATACAGAAGAAATACAAGAAATGGTTGTAAAAGTATTAAGGTTGATTGCGTTATTTCAGCCATTTGCAGCAATTACTCAAGTATTTACCAGTGCGTTGCAAGGTGCTGGAGATACAAAATTTCCAATGTATGCAACACTAATAGGAATTTGGTGTGGAAGAGTAATAATTGGATATTTACTAGGAGTAACATTTGGATTTGGATTATTGGGAGTATGGCTTGGGTATGCTTTAGATATTACAATTAGAGGTATAATTTTATTAAAACGTTTCTTAAGTGGAAAGTGGCAGAAAATCAACATATAATTAAAATATAACAAAAGGAGATAAATTTATGAGTGATGAACATGGACATAACCATACACATAAAAATACTAAAGCTGTAATAAATAGATTATCAAGAGCTATAGGACATTTAGAGGCAGTGAAAAAGATGGTTGAGGAGGGGCGAGATTGCAGTGAAGTATTAGTACAGGTTTCAGCAGTGAAATCTGCAATTAATAATATTGGTAAAATAATTTTACAAGATCATATTGAAAATTGTGTTGTTGATGCTGTAGAAACAGGAGATAAAAAAGTTCTCACAGATTTAAATGATGCAATAGGTAAATTTATTAAGTAAATCCTAAAATATTTTTAATAATACTAATTATAATTAGTTTAAATATCACATGTTCTAAAAGGAATGTGTGATATTTTTTCATTTAATAACCAAGCTATATTACAATTCAAACATTGAAATGTAAATAGTTGATGTTGGAAACGGAATAGTAGAAATTAGAAGAATGTGATATATTTTGGGACTTTCATTAAAATTATATGTTATAATTTTCTTAAAGAATTATTTGTAATTAATTTAAATATATAGTAATTATTCAAAAATAGATATGTTAAGGAGATTTATATTATGAAGGCAGAATTATATGAAAAAATTTTGGAAACTGAATTGAAATATATAAAATGTTTTTCAGATTATGCTGAACTGAAGAAATCAATCATTTTCACAGACAAAACACTACTTGATATGTACATGCATAATTTCACTTTTCTTAAAGAGTCAATGGAGATGGGGGAACTAAGAAGCTTTATTGAAAATAAGCTTGGTGAAATGCAAAAGTCAAATAATGAACATTTACATATCATGATGGATTATAGTGTGAAATGGGATGAGTTAAAAAACTTGATTCAAGAGCCTGAGATTACAGAATACTGTTTTATGGCTATAGAGCCAAAAGATTTTAAGAAATTAAAAGTAAAAGATGATTGCATAGCTTTAAAAGCAGATACTCTTGAAATACTTGATGATGGATACAAAGCTGATGTACAGGCCAATAAGGCAGCTATGGGAGAAGAGTTTGCTATAAAAAGAAGCAAAAGAAAGATGGAGGTATATAAGGAAAATCCTGATTTGAACCTTTATGTTTGCTACAAGGGAAAGGAACCTATAGGTAAATGTGAGCTTTTCATAAAAGATGGCATTGCAAAGATTGAGGATTTTGATATTATTGAGGAATTTCAAAAACAAGGATATGGTACTTCTATGTTGCATAAATTGCTAGAAGAATCTCTTAATGCAGGAGCTGATATAGCATACTTAATAACAGACAATTTCGATACAGCAAAGGATATGTATAAAAAATGTGGATTCTCAATATGCGGTATTAAGACATCTATATTATTTATAAGATAGTTATAGATTATAACATGAATTAAAGTAGATAGTTGGGGAGGAAATATGAATATGATTAACATTGTAAAGGCAGAATTAACAGATTCTAAAGTTATAACTGAAATTAAGAAATTTGCATATAATGATGAAACAAGTAGATTTGGACCAGGAAGGGATGGTGGTCCTCCAGGATATGATTCAGAAGAAGAAACACGAAGACTTATTAAAAACTATTTATGCTATAAGATTATCCTTGATAATGATATAATTGGATTCTTTTGGCTACACGGAGTAGAACAAGAGTTTTATGAATTGGAAGATCTATGTATTCATCCGAAATATCATAATAAAGGTTTTGGATTTAAGACTATGAGTCTAATGGAAGAAATGCATCCGCAGATAAAAAGATGGATATTGGGAACTCCTTATTATAGTGTAAGAAATCAATATTTATATGAAAAAGCTGGTTATAAAAAAACTGGACAATCAGAAGATGGATTTCTGTTCTTTTATGAAAAGTTAATTTGTTAAACTATAAAGTTGTATATCAAAGATGATTTAATATGAACTTCTAAAACATTACTAATAATGTTTTAATAATGGTCAATGAAGCTTTGAAGATATTAACTAAGTTTTGATTTAGGCAAATAGGAGTAAAGATTATGAAAGAAAAAATAAAAAAACTTTTAGGTGCAAATATGGACATAGATTTAACAAGTAATGACAAGGTTGATTGGAAGCAAAGTCGTTGTCCTTGGAATGAAAAAGAAGGTTCTAATACACATAAATGTGCAGTGAAAAATACTTCAATATGTGAATATTTTTGTGGTATTGAGTATCTCGATACAGTAATTTGTTGTTTTCCTAATGAAAATCCAAATAGATGATATATACATTTAACTATGTCTAAATCCTTGGGGCATTGGGATAAAATTACAATTGAGAGATGATAATGGGAGATATATTTTTCTTTGAAAATTAATGATTGATATCCGTTATAAATGTATAGGGGGGAATATGTGTGATAGAAAAAATCAATTCAGAGATTATTAAAAGTGAAAATGACATACTTGATATGTTAGATAATTTAGTAGAGAAACGGGATAATGAGTGGTGGAGCAATTTTTATTCTGATAAGGAAAAAGCAATTCCATTCTTTAAAAATATTCCTGATGAAAACCTTGCTTCATATTTTGAGTTAGATTTATTAAAACAAGGAAAAGCACTTGATATAGGATGTGGAAATGGTAGAAATTCATTATATCTTGCACACAAAGGGTTTGAAGTTTATGGAATTGATTTTTCAAAAACATCTATTGAATGGGGAAAACAATTGGCGAAAGAACAATCTATAGAAGTGAATTTTTTATGCCAATCAATATTTGACTTTAAATGTGAACCAGAGAGTTTTGATTTTATCTATGATTCAGGATGTTTTCATCATATAAAACCTCATAGGAGAAATCAATACCTAAGTGCTGTTTTAAAACTTTTAAAGCCAGATGGATATTTTTCCATGAACTGTTTTAATTTAAACGGAGGTGCAAATATATCTGATTATGATGTGTATAGAGATTATTCAATGCATGGTGGACTTGGATTTTCTGAGTATAAGCTAAAAACAATTTTAAAACCACACTTCAATATACTTGAATTTAGAGAGATGAAAGAGATAGAGAATGACAATGTATTTGGAAAATCTTTTATGTGGACAACATTATTGAAGAAAAAATAAAATGTAAATATCTTTATATTTATATAGTGAAAATTTTAAATTAAGTTGATGACAATTTATGGTGTGTCAGATTACAAATTTGAGGGGGAGAAATATGAATTTTATCGTATCTACCGGAGAAGTTGATAATGTAATTAATATTATGAAAGAAGTCGCTTCTTGGGGACGCTCTGTTGGATTAAATGTATGGAAGGATGAACACCTTACAAAAGAAAAATTAATGGTAAATGTTATGGAAGAAGATTTTTGTGTGGGAAAAGTTTCAGGAGCTAATGCATGTTGTATGATATTGCAATGGAGTGATACTTTCTTTTGGCCAAATTCAAAGGAAAATGAAGCTGGATATATACATAAACTGTGCGTGAGAAGAGAGTATGCAGGACTGGGTCTACCAGGCAAAATGGTTAAATTTGCAATAGAAGAATGTAAAAAAAGAAATATTAAATACTTAAGATTAGATACAGGATGGACTAATAAGAAATTATGTAATCTTTATAAGAGTCTAGGATTTGAGATAGTTGATAAATTCTTATTAGATAATGGTGGAGCATTTGCATTATTTGAGATGAAAATAGAATAAATAGACTATTGAAATTTGTAATGGTAAGGAGTTTCATGTTCAATATTGGCCTATATTTGAAATAACAACAGGAGAATTGATTGGCTGCTGTGGTGTACGCCCATTTAAATCTAAACAACACTCATATGAAATTGGTTTTCATCTTCGTAAAAGATACTGGGGTCAAGGTTATGCCCATGAAGCAGCAAAAGCAGTAATCAATTATTGTTTTTCTAAATTAAATGCAGACAAGCTTTTTGCAGGACATCACCCACATAATGTTGGATCTAAAAAACTTTTAGTATGCTTAGGTTTTCATTATATAGGGGATAATTTCTATGAACCAACAGGACTGTATCATCCATCATATGAAATGACTAATCCAAGATTATAATTATAACTTGTAGTAAGCTAAGTCCAGTAGTGAAGAATTCTATTGAAGGAAGGGGGAAATATCAATGGAGAATTATAATAGCACAAAAATATTTTGGGACAATATATTTAAAGCAGTAATACCAAATAAATATGAAAATGCAGATTTGGGACAAGAAGATTTAAATGAAGCTTTAAAGTGGTTAAGTAGAGGAACAAATAGCATTGTAGATTATGGATGTGGAAGTGGGGCATTTTTGTTTCATTGTGCACTTTGTGGAACCAAGCATCATGTAGGAATTGATATTTCAACAGAGGCAATAACTCTTGCAAAGGAAAGGGCAAGATATTTTGAAAGGGATAACTTTGAGTTTATTCAAGGGGGCTTAGAGTGTTTGAATAAAATAGAAGAAAATATTATGGATGGTGCTATATTATCAAATATTGTTGATAATATGATTCCTAAAGATGCAGAACTAGTGTTGAGTAATATCCATAGAATAGTTCATAAGGGCGGTAAGATTTTATTTAAGGTAAATCCAATATTGAATGAAGAACAGATTAAAGAATGGGGTATTAAAGACTTAGGCAATGATTTATTACTTGAAACAACAGGATTATACTTGTGGAATTTAGAAACAGAAAAATGGTGTAGTATATTGGAAAAATATTTTCATATATATCTTAAAAAGGATATTTACTATAATCAACATGAACAGTATAATAGATTATTTTTATTAGTAAACAAATAGTATAAATTTTAAATATAAGGAGTGGTAATAAAATATGCATAACCTTATAAATGCTATTCCGTTATATAATTTCTTAAAATATTGTAATAACAATTCCTCTGAGAAAATTATATTAGACTGTGGTGCTGGTGGTTCTAATCCACCTCTTTCTTTGTTTTATGAATTTGGATATGAAACTTATGGAATTGAAATATCTGAAGATCAACTAGAAAAAGCAAGGGCATTTTGTATAGAACAAGATAAAGATTTAAATATCATATTTGGTGATATGAGAAAAATACCTTTTGAAAATGAGTTTTTTAGTTTTTTGTATTCTTATAATACATCTGTTCATATGAAAAAAGAAGATTTCTCACTTGCTTTATCAGAATTTTATAGAGTGTTAAAACCTGGAGGACTATGCTATGTGAATTTTTTAGGTGAAGAGTGTGATACTTATGGCATAGGAAAAGAAATTGGTGAAGGGGAGTTTTTACAAATTGAAGATAATGATGAAGTGATCTATTGTCATTATAAGGATAACGAAATTGAGCAAGCCCTTACAAAATTTGAAGTTATATATAAGGAAAAGAAATCAGTAAAAAGAAATATCGATGATAGAGAAAATACATCGGTTTATCTTGAATATATACTAGTGAAAAAGTAATTGAATAAGATTAGTTGTATAATTGGGGGGATGAATCAATGATTGAAATTAGACAATTAAAGGAATCTGACATGCAGCAGGCCTTAGAATTAAAGATTTTGTGCTGGACGGAAGAGTTGGTAGGTAAGGCTGAAAACACCCTTTCAGTTTCTCAAGAATTAGACTTCTGGGTAGAGTGGATGCATACAGGGAAAGAAAATAATGATGTTCGCTTGTTAATTGGAGCATTTGAAAATGACAAGATGCTTGGAGTAGCCTTTAGCAGTTTTGCGGAAACCTTTGATATACCTGAAAAAGGTATAGAGTTAAATGGTCTTTGGGTATATCCTGACCAGCGAAATAGGGGGATTTCTCTCATGATGATTATTTATACATTGAATTTCTACATGTCTATGGGTATGGAAAAGATTGTTGTCTATAACCATCATTATGCAGCATCAAATCAGTTTTATCGTAAATTTTGTGGACAAGTTACCAAACAAGAATATCAGATGGAGGGTAAACTTTTGGTGGATGTATTCTTATCAGATATATTATCAATGAAAATTAGAATGGAGCAAGCTTTAAAGAAATATATAGGAGAATATGCTTAGAAGTGCATTAATGATACAGTGTACTTGGAAGAAATAGGAGGATAAGTAAATGAGCATACAACTTAGAAAGAAGTTAATTAACCAAATAGAAAAACCATTTCAATTTAAAATCAGTGAGCTAGTTTTAGAAGGAGCAGAGTTAGAAAGTAAATTAAATACTTATCTATCAATGTTTATAGAGGGAACCTTAGACCCTGACCTTTCTGGTAAGAAACCAGATAAGTTTATTGAAAATCTTAGGAATAATATTTTAGGGGATTTTTCAAAACGATATATTATAACTGCACAATGTAAGGATGAAGTAATAGGTATTTTAATAGCTTTACCTGGAAGTGCGAATGAGATGCATATTTATTCACTGCATGTTGCACCAGATCATAGAAATAAAGGGGTTGCTTCTACACTATTAGCTACCTGTGTAAATGATATGTATACAAAGAATATAGAAGATATTATTATAGATGTACATATAGACAATAAACCTGCCTATGATCTATATAAAAAATTTGGATTTATTGAAGTTGAGAATATAATTTAATAAAGGAATAATGTTAAGTATATTAAAGCCATAGATATTAATAATTAAATTAAATAAAAAATAATAATGAATATTTAGAAAATATGCTATAATAGAAATATTAAAAACAGAATAATTATAATTTAGTTTTAATAGTGGTAACAATTATCTAAAGAACGGAGGAAGGCTTTTGATATACATTACAGAACCTGGATTTGAACCGAAACATATAAATCCATTTACAGATGAAAGATATACTGATGATTGGATTGTATTTTGCTTAACTAATTCTAAGAATTATGAAATAACCAATGGAAGAGGAAATTCATCTGTATATACTTTAAAGGTAAGTAAAAAGTGTAAGCAATGGGAATTTAATCTTATGGATTTTATAGAATATGAAAATAGCTATTGTAAAAATATGATTTTGTCGGTAAATGAGGAAGACTTAATTAAAGCAAAGGAAGCATATGAGAATCATCATTATAATGAAGCTTTTTTAAGGGGAAATGAACCTAGGGTTCTTATTCATAGTACCACAATGGAAAATTGGGAAAAAATTAAAACCGATGGATGTTTAAAGTCGTGGAATATACTAAAAAAAGAAGGCAGCAACTACAAGGACAAGCCTATAGGTGAGCTTCTTGGTGATCCAAAGGACTATAGTGATTATATTATGTTTTCTAATGGGAATGTTTCAAGTGAAGTCGTTGTATTATCCAAGGAAAACAATAAAATTATTATGGATGAGAAAATGAAATATAAAACAGGTGCAAGGTTATATTTTGATATTGAAAAAATAGCTAAAGATGGATTATTAGTTCGTGATGGTTGTCATCTAAAGGTAAAGGGCATGTTACCCCTAGATAAATATCTAATCTGGACTGCTACATGGGAAAATCTTAATCTAGAAAATAAATATTCTACACCTGAAAACTTTACAAAAATAGCAAATGAAACCTTCAATTCTCTCTTTGGAGATGCACTTATTAAATAAAAGTTTATATATTAAAAAAGGAGAGAAATAAATTTGTGTTTACACAAACTTACTTACTCTCCTTTATATTTTAAATGATTAATAAATTTTTTGTTTTTAACATTTCTTCATAAATTCTTCAATTTCTTCAACAGTTTTTATAATATCATCAGACAAGACTTTACATCCATTTTTAGTTATAACTACATCATCCTCAATTCTTATTCCTATGCCTTCTTGGGATAAATATAGGCCAGGTTCTACTGTAATTACCATGCCTTCCTCAAAAGGAGCATCATAATCTTCTACATCATGGGTATCTAGTCCTAAATGATGACTTACTTGATGATAGTAATAATTAGACAATTCACTTTCATCCTTTATTATACCAAGGTCAATTAATCCTTCTGTTAAAGCTTTTTTTGTAACCTCATTTATTGACTGAAAAGTATGACCTGGTTTAAGAGCTTTTATAGTTTCAAGTTCAGCATTTAATACTATATTATATATTTGTTTTTGTCTTTCAGTAAACTTACCGTTAACAGGGAAAGTTCTAGTTATATCTCCATGATAATAATTCCATGCTGCACCTACATCACATAAAACCAAAGAGTTATCATCAATTTCACAATTATTATCTTCATAATGAAGAATTGTTCCATTTTTTCCACTGGCAATTATACTTGGAAAGGCAAAATCTTTCACACCATTGTTTTTTAATGCAAAATCGAAATAGGACTCAAGTTGATATTCCATAATATTAGGTTTAGCATTTTTCATCATCGCTTCTATTCCTAATTTAGTTTTCTCTATAGCAGCCTTAATTTCTTTAATTTCCTCTTTTTCTTTGCACATTCTAAGAATAGATAATTTAGGATATACGTTGTGTATAAATACCTGAGAGTATCTTTCCTTTAAATCTTTGGCAAAGCAACCATTAGTAGTTAAATCATCTTCATAGGCATCTTTTTCTAAATCTAAATATATATGAGTTAAATTCTTAGTTGATATTAAACTATTTAAATCTGTTTTAAAGCCATCTATAAATCTAATATCATTTATTCCAGATATTTTTTTGGCATCCTCAACATTAATACTCTTACCTACCCACTTAGCTCTTTTTTCATCAAATTTTCTGATATAAAGTCTTTCTTCTATATTCCCATTTCTATCTTTAATAACTACAAGATTTATATGCTCTTCATCAACTCCGCATAGGTAATAGAAATTTCTATTTGGTGTGAACTTATAATTATAGTCATTTGATTTCTTCGGTGCTTTTCCAGCAAACATTATTAATATGGATCCATTAGCTAATTCCATTGATAACTTTAGCCTATTCTTCTTGAAAAAATCTTTATTCATCTCAAACAACCCCTTCATTAAGTAATAGATAATAGTTAAGTTCAAGTCACATAAAATTTTTTATAAAAGATGTTTATATAATAATATTAACCTAATTTCAGGCTATAGTAAATGATTACATAAGTGAAAATATAAAAACTTATTCATGGATAAAAATAATTTTTTTCTTAAAGATATCTCCAATATGCATATGTATGGTAAAATATTACCTATAAGTAATAAATGCAATAATTAGTTTTTATATTCCTTATCATTGTTATATTGGAGGTGAATAAATGGCAAAGATTAGAGAAATTACTTGTGATGTAGCGTGTAATAAATTAAAAAGAAAAATACCCTTTGCTTGGGATTTAAATATATATAGAGGGTGTGAACATGGTTGTAAATATTGTTATGCTATGTATTCACATCAATATTTAGATTCAGATAAATATTTTGAAGACATATATGTAAAAACTAATGTGGTTGAACAATTGGAAAAACAACTGAGTAGTCCTTCTTGGAAAAGGGAAGTTGTGAATATTGGAGGGGTAACAGATAGCTATCAACCAGTAGAAGAACAGTATAAACTAATGCCGGATATATTAAGACTTATGATAAAGTATAAAACGCCATGCATTATTTCAACTAAGTCAGATTTAATTTTAAGAGATTATGATTTAATAGATGATCTTTCTAGAGTTACCTATGTAAATATAGCAGCTACAATTACATCTATGGATGAAAATATACGAAAATTAATTGAACCAAATGGAGTAGAATCTTTAAAGCGATTTGCAATGTTAAAGGAATTTAGTAAAACCAATGCATCTACTGGACTTCATTTTATGCCTATTATTCCATATATAACAGATACTTTTGAAAATATAAATTCTCTATATTTTCATGCTAAAGAATGTGATGTGGATTACGTTCTACCAGGAACTCTTTATTTAAGAGGTAGCACAAGAAAAGTATTTTTAGATTTCATAAAGAAAGAATTTCCAAAGATATATGATGACCTACTATTATTATATAAAACTGGTGGAGCAAATAAGGAATATAAAAATAATTTATATAAAACAGTAAATGCTTTGAGAGAAAAATATGGTTTATCAAGTAGTTATTCCAAACCAATGAAAGAAAAGTTAAATCAAGGATGCTATACTCAATTATCAATTTTTGATTGAAATTGGAAAATATAATACAAATGGCAAATTGGAAAATATTTAAAGTTATAGAAAGGTGTTATAATTATGATGAAGAAAAAAAATCACAATGAACTTATAATTAGAAAAGCAACAGTTGAAGATTCTAATGAAATTGTAATGTTAGTGAAACAAGTAATGGGCGAGGTAAGTTTCTTTCCTAAAGAGCCAGACGAATTTGACTTAACAGCTGAAGACGAGGCAGAATATATTAAAAATACATCTTTATTTTTAATAGCAGAAGTAAATGAGAAAATAGTAGGTTCTACCACATTACAGAGGGGTAACACTAAAAGGACAAGTCATGTTGCAGATTTTGGTATAACAATTTTAAGGGAATACAGTGGGTTAAAAATAGGAACTTTGTTAATGGAAGAGGTTATAAAGTGGTGCAAAGAAAATCAAGTTGAGAAAATTGAATTAGAGGTTTTTGAAGAAAATACACCTGCTATAGCACTTTATAAAAAGTTCGGATTTATTGAAGAGGGAAGAAAAAATAAAAACATAAAAATCAAAGATGAATATAAAAACACATTGTTACTAGCTAGATTTTTAAAAGAAAATTAGGTATATTTTCTTAAAGTGAAGTCTGTTTTGAGACTTCACTTTATTTTATTTAGCTAAAATATTAAATAATTCTTAGAATTATTATAAATTAGTAGTTATAAAAATTTTTACTAACTTCTAACTAGATGCATTATCAAATTATCTCTATACTGACCTTCATGCAATTCTCTTTTTTCAAGGATTTTAATAGCTTTAAATCCACATCTTTTATAACATTTAATGGCACGTTTATTCCAGGTTTGAGGATCTATGAGAATAACATCAACACTTTTTACTTCAAATAAGTATTTAGTTAAAAGCTTTATGGCTTTGGTGCCAATTCCTTGGTTTTGATACTCTGTCTCACCTATGAACAAATCAATTCCATAAGGATTATCATAGTTTTCAATCTCAAGGTCTTTCTTTTCACTTTTATAATAATATTGAACATATCCAATGGGGTTTTCATTAAGCTCAATGATACATGGAGTAACAGATTCTTTACCTAAAATCCTTGGAGAGTATTTTTCTTTTATTCTATCTATGCTAAAAGCATTATCTCTACCTTCATAGTAAAAAAGAACTTCAGGGTCACTTAACCATTTTGATATTAAGGAATAGTCAAAAGATGTATCCTCCATCTTACGAATCGAAATTCCATCAGCCATACATAAAATTTTATGATTTTCACTTTCTTTATTTAGTATGAGTTTTCCTATTTTTTTCATTGTATTATCCTCCTAAAATTTAATAGAGTTATTAAATAGATTTATAAAATTATATAAGGAGGACCTCTTGGAAGTTTAATATTAATGAATACATGTTATCTAGGAGGTTTCAAAATAATTGCTTTCCTATTTTTCATAATTATATTAGCTCCTTTCTTTGTTAGAATAATTCATTTGACATATAACTGTGCTTTTATAATTTTATTAATTGTCATTTAATGTTTACATTAATCGGATTTAATAATCTATATATTTATTATACTATTATTTACCACGCTATAATATCTATATTTAATTTTAAATACATTTTTATAATCAATGAAACTCATTAAAAACTAAATTTAAAATTTTATAATAATGTATATAGAGAATATTTGTAACGGATTTAAAAGTTTTGTATAATAAAGAAATAAATGGTTAAAAGATTATAGCTGAAATTTACTTGCCAAAAGGTCTAATTTTTAATGTATTAGATTATTAAGTATAAGAAGAAGTAATTAATGTGATTAATATACGGACATATGGAAGTGAACCATATAATATAGCAGTTATTCACGGAGGACCTGGTGCTCCAGGGGGAATGGCTCCAGTAGCAAAAGAATTGTCAATGAAATATGGAGTTCTTGAACCTATGCAATCAGCAAATTCTATTGATGGACAAGTTAGTGAACTTAAAGAATTGCTTGAAAATAATGGACAATTTCCAGTAACACTAATTGGTCATTCATGGGGAGCATGGTTAAGCTATATTTTTGCATGGAAATATCCCGAGTTAGTAAGTAAGGTTATACTTATAGGAAGTGGATCCTATGAAGATATTTATCTTTCATCAATGAATAGTAAAAGAGCTAACAGACTTACAGAAGAAGAAAACTTAAGAGTTGGGACATTATTTCAATTATTAAATGAACATAATAATCCAAACAAAAAAGAAGTATTGCGTGAATTTGGAGAATTAATGGCAAAGGCGGATTCCTATAGTCCAATTTCTATTAAAAATGAATCTCTAGATTTCCAACCAGAAGTTTTTCAAAGTTGTATGAAAGAAATTAATAAATTAAGAAGCAGTGGAGAGCTTTTGGGCTTTGGAAAGAATATAAAATGTCCTGTAATTGCTATACATGGTGAATATGATTCTCATTCTTTTGAAGGTGTTGAAAAGCCACTGACAAGAACCATAAAGGATTTTAAATTCATATTATTAAAGAAATGTGGACATAACCCTTGGAATGAGGTTTATGGTAAAGATAAGTTCTATGAAATAATCTTCAGAGAGTTAGAATCAAGATAGCTGGGGATAAAGTTAAGGCAAAAGCAATAGCTTAAGGGGGAGATTAAAATGATAAGGGATGTTTATGAGCAGTGCCCTATATTAAAAAATCATTTGACTACATTAAAACAGACAACAATTAAAGATGCAGAGGAATTGCTAAAGTGTTATTCAGATAAAGAGGCTGTGAAATTGATTAATTCAGATAACTGTAATGGTGATGATTTCTATTATACAACAGTTGAAAGAATGGAGCAGGCAATTAAATTTTGGACTTTTTCCTATAATAATAAATACTTTGTGAGATGGACGATAATTTTGAATGATACAAATGAAAAAATTGGAATTATTGAAATGTTTAAAAGAGAAGTAGAAGATGAGTTTAAACATTATGGATTATTGAGAATAGATTTGCAGAGTAAATATGAAAAACAAAAATATATAGATGATATTTTAGAAATTGTAAATAAGAATTTTTTTGAACTTTTTAGTGTTGAGGAAATTCTTACAAAAGCAATTCCAAATGCAACTGAGCGTATTGAGTCATTAAAGAAAAAATCTTATGTTCCGCTAAATAGAAAAATGATGATGTATGATGATTATTTTATAAGAAACAAAGAATAAATTTTAAATTAAAGAATTTTGATATGGGAGAAAAGGTATGAGTAAATTATCTGACTTACCTAATATAGGTAAGAAACTAGAAGAGCAACTTAATGAAGTTGGCATAGAAACTATTGAGCAATTAAAAGAAGTTGGGAGTAAACAAGCGTGGTTAGATATTAAAGCCATAGATGATTCTGCTTGTATTAATAGGTTATGTGCCTTAGAGGGAGCAATACAAGGAATCAGATGGCATAACCTTTCAGATGAAGTAAAGCGAGAACTAAAACAATTCTATAATACAGTCACTATTTAATTAGAAGGAGAATTAATATGATGATAAAACTCGGATGTAACTATTATCCAGAAGTTGTAGAGCTTGTTGAAGAAGGAAAAATAGATATAGACTATTTTAAATATCCTGGACTTGGATATCAAATGGATGTCTTTAAAAAAGAGGATTTGTCTGATTATAAGCAATTTGTATCACAAACAAATAGGGTTCGTCCAGTAATGATTCATGGGCTAGGATTAAAACCACATAATATTTGCTCAAAAACATTTATTCAAGATTTAGATATAGACTATGTTAAACAGATTATTAAATTGTCAGGAGTTAATGGAATTTCACTTCATTTAGCAGGTGTTGATTCTTTATTATCCAGAAAGCAAAGTAAAGAAATTATTATTAATAACATCAAGTATCTTAAGGAACAATTTCATAATTTAGATTTTATATCCTTCGAAAATGCTGATGGGAATCCCTATAGTAAGAATGGTGAACTTGGAATATGCATCGAATCTAATTTTATCTCTGAGATTATATATGAAACAGGTTCAGATTTTCTATTAGATATAAGTCATGCTTATTGCTCATCAAAAAAATTAAAGGTTGATTTCGAAACTTATTTATATGAATTACCTATAGATAAAGTTTATGAAATACATATTAATGGATGGATTGAAACGAAAAGTGATATTATGTCTCATACTAAAATAAATGAGTTAGGGTATAGAGCATTGAAAAAACTTCTAAAAGAATGTAATCCTAAAATGATTACATTAGAATATGGAAGAAATAATGATAGAATTAACACAGGCATTCCTATAATATCACCAAACAATATATGTAATGAGGCTAAAGAGGAAATTATAAGTCAAATTACTAGATTAAGAGAAATATTAAATAATTATAGATAATTTAAATTGAATAGTAATAATTTATTGGAAAGCTAACAATATATTGGGTAAGAATTATGAAAATAACTCACAAAATATTTCCCAATGAATAATCTATCAATATACTTATTTCATTGATGGAGGTAATGAGTGGGATATTATATTAAAGTTGAACCAAATGTGAAAGTTTATGTAGAGGATCTTAATCCAGAAGGAAAGAAAACAATTCTATTTTTACATGGTTGGCCTGGTAGTCATAATTTATTTGAATATCAGTTTGACCAACTTCCAAGGTATGGGTATAGATGTATTGGAATAGATACTAGAGGCTTTGGAGATTCTGATAAGCCTTATGATGGTTATGATTATGATCGTTTATCTGATGATGTTAGATGTGTAGTAGATGCACTAAGTCTTAGAGACTTCACTCTAGCAGGGCATTCAACAGGTGGAGCTATAGCTATTAGATATATGGCTCGTCATAAAGGATATGGAGTATCTAAGCTAGTTCTTATATCTGCAGCAGCACCTAGTCTTATTAAGCGTAAAAATTTTCCTTATGGATTGGATAGAGAAGAAGTTGTTAAAATTATTGATGGGACATATAATGATAGGCCTAAAATGCTGAGAGATTTCGGAGATATATTTTTCTTTAAATATATATCTGAACCATTTTCTCAGTGGTTCTTTAATCTTGGATTACAAGCAGCAGGATGGTCCACAGCGGCTATTGCAAACACGTGGCTAGGTGAGGAAAAATTATTTTCTGATTTAGAGACTATAAGAGTTCCAACATTAATTCTTCATGGTATTCATGATAAAGTTGTATTATTTGAATTAGCTAAAATACAAAATCAATACATTAGAAATTCAAAACTTATACCATTTAAATATAGTGGTCATGGAGTATTTTACGATCAGAAAG
The DNA here is from genome assembly GCF_052067195.1 of Clostridium sulfidigenes. Classification (NCBI taxonomy): domain Bacteria; kingdom Bacillati; phylum Bacillota; class Clostridia; order Eubacteriales; family Clostridiaceae; genus Clostridium; species Clostridium sulfidigenes. The sequence continues at coordinate 59,988 of NZ_JBQHQR010000017.1, forward strand.
AAAAATTTAATGAAGAATTAGTGAGATTTGTTGAAGAATAGAAGCTTATAACATAGGAGTATTTAATAAAAAATTAAAATGTTTATCTATAGAATACCGTACTATTCATTAATGTATATACGGTATTTTCTATATGAAATTATTATGGAGGTATAATCATGGATACAAATACTATAAATAAGTTAAAAGAAAACTTTAGGATGAGAAATATAGAGGTTGAATGTTTTGAAGATTTAACTGAAGTTAAGAATCATATATTAAAAATTATAGATGAAGAATGTACCATTGGAATTGGTCATTCAGCTACCCTTCAGAAAATGAATATAGTAGAATCACTGATGGACAGAGGAAATGTAGTTTATGATAAAGAACTTGGAAAAACTAAGGATGAAACTAAAATGCTGAAAAAGAAAGCTCTTATAACTGATTGGTATATTACTGGTTCTAATGCTGTGACCAATGATGGGAGAATTATCAATGTGGATCATAGCGGAAATAGGGTAGCAGCAATTACTTTTGGACCAGATAAAGTAATTGTAGTTGTAGGTAAAAATAAAATTGTAGACAATGTAGAAGAGGGAATAAAAAGAGTTAGAAATATAGCATGTCCTTTAAATGCAAAAAGAGCAGGTTATAATCCACCCTGTGTAGAAATAAATAGATGTGTAGATTGTACATCAAAGGAAAGGGTTTGTAATGTGCTTTCAATAATTGAGGGACAAGCGGATGAAAATAGGATGAAGTTATTTATAGTTAATGAGGAATGTGGTTTTTAATATGTATTTAACTCAATAGTTACATGAAAGGTAGAGATAAATATGATAATTAGGACGGGCAATTTGAATGAATTAAAGGCTTTATGGAAAAATGAATCTCCAACTAAAGTATATTTCATTAATGAAATTGAAAAAAATAATATAGAGTTTTGGACAATTGAAAATGAGAAAGATAGTTCATTGATAGGTGAGCTTTATATATTTTGGAATTCGGAAGATAAGGATGAAGCTAATGGTAAAGACAGAGCTTATCTTTGTGCTTTCAGAGTAGAAAAGGACTTTAGGGGATTAGGACTCGGCAAAAAACTTATAGAAAGGGTTCTTAAAAGAATTGCAGAAAAAGGATTTAAAGAAGTAACAATTGCTGCTGATAATGATGATGTAGAAAGATTAACAGCCATATATAAATCTTGGGGATTTATTGAATTGGTAAAGTTTCAAAACTATGATTATCATTATATTGATAACAATAATAACCCGACCTACTACGAGATTCCATTTGGATTATACTTAAGAAGATTATAAAAAAAGAAAAAATGGAATAGTATAAACCTTTTTACAATATTAGAATAAGAAAGTATTTACTATATCTTTTAGAAAGGAATACAACTATGAAAATATTAATTATAGGGGCAAGTGGATATTTAGGAAATACAATATATAAGAAGCTTAAGAAATGTAGCAATGATGATATTTATGGAACTTGTTATAGCTTAGGGAATCATGAACTTTTACAAATCAATGTATTGAATAAATTAGATATAGAGAAGTTGCTTTCGCTTAAACCTGATATAATTATTTGGAGTATTATTGATGTAGAAAAAGAGATGTCCTTATCTAAAATAGGTATAAATGAGATAGTTACTAATATCTCTAAAGATGTACGCTTAATTTATATTTCTACTACAATTGGAAAAGGAAAGAATCAAACTGAAGATATAATTCCTCATAAACGTATGCCCGATGAATATTTTTCAAAGTATATTAACGGTAAAATTGAAGGGGAAAGTATAGTTGGAAGGCATTCTAATCATGTAATTGTAAGACCAGGGAGTATATATGGTTATGACTATGATGGAAGAATGGATACTAGAATGAAGTCTTTATTGGAAATTTCAAAAATGGGTAGAAGTTATTCAAGAACCGCAAATTTCTATGCAAGTTTTATTAATGTAGAAGATCTAGCAGAGGCTATAATTGAACTTATATATAGCCATTTTAAAGGAACAATAAATATAGCATGCGAAAAACCAGTAAGTCATTATGAGTTTAACATACATTTAGCAAGATTGATGAATATTGATAGCAGTTTTATAGTACCTGATTATAAGGAAGAAGATATATATCATAATATAAGTGGAGATAAAAGAAAAACTATTATTAACACTCTAGTAAGGGATATTGAAAATTGATAAAGAAATAATTCAATGATGATTTGGTTTAATAAATTATTAATATCTCTGATTTAATTCATTATAATTGTGGCAGTAAGTTTACCGATGCATGGAAATGTTGAAATTAATATGGTTTTCTATTGAGTGTTATAACTTGATTATATAGGAGGTTTTAAAGTGAATAATTATATAATTGATAGAGTAGATCAAAATCATATAAATCGAATTGTAGATATTTATAATTCAAATAAAACTTTTTTATACAGGCATATGGGGATTTCAAGTGTTTCTAAAGAATTTATACTTAATGAGATTGAACAGATGAAAAAAGTTGGTTTCAATTCAGTAATAATAAAAGATAATAAAAGGGAAATAATTGGACTGTGTGATTATAGCAGTGGTGATGAGGTATATTTATCTCTATTGATGATTGATGATAAATTTAAAGGCAAAGGAGTAGGAAAATTAATTTATAATCAGTTAGAGAAAATGTTCAAATCTGAGAATGGCAAACGTATTCGAATAGATGTTGTATATGAATATGAGGAAAATGTACTTGGCTTTTGGGAAAAGCAAGGTTTTATATCTAATGAAAAAATAGAATTAGAATGGAATGGATATAAATCTAATGCATACAAAATGTACAAAATTATAAAATAAAAACCAATGTAAGCTACTTTAAAAACATAATTCCAAGATGGTATAGAAGTTGATATATGATGAATTAAACAGGATGCTGATACAACCTATAATATAATAAAGTTATTATCATCTATAGATATTAGTAGCATGTAGGAGAAAATATACGAAAAAGATTTTAGAAACTAAAAGAATTTATTTAAGAGAAATGACTGAAGAAGATTATGAAGATATTTGTGACATTTTACAGGATACTGAAACTATGTATGCCTATGAGCATGGGTTTTCTGATGATGAGGTTGAAGAGTGGTTAAACAAGCAGTTCCATAGATATAAACAATTTGGATTTGGACTTTGGGCAGTTATAGATAAGGAAACTCAGTGCTTTGTGGGACAAGCAAGTCTTACAACTCAATGTGTAGAAGGTAAAGAAGAACTAGAAATAGGATATTTACTTAAGAAAAAGTATTGGCATAGAGGATATGCCACGGAAGCTGCAATTGCTTGCAGAGATTATGCATTTAATTATCTTGATAGAGATAGAGTTATAAGTATAATTAGAGACAACAACTATTCATCGCAACAGGTTGCTAAGAGAGTAGGTATGACCAAGGAAGGGGAATTTGTAAAGCAATATTATAATATTGAGATGCCTCACTATGTGTATGCTATAGAGAAAAATAAATAGTATAAAGTAAGATTTTTTAAAGATTAAATTTGAGAGATAAATTTTTATTCAAAGACTATGCAAAGATAAAAACTAATATATAAACTAACTAAAAAAATAAGTATTAAACATTAAAGAAAAAATATGTATAATTATGGGATGTGTAATATTAGGGATTGTATTTTCCATTGTTAGTCAATTACAGAGAGATATTGCACGCATTAATGCAAGCTTATATAGGATTGAGAAACATATAGGAGTAAAAAATCCAGAAGTAGAAAATATAGATGAAGAATTAAGAGAACTTATTTCACAAGGAAAGAAAGTTAGAGCTGTTAAAAGATACAGAATAGCTACTGGTCTTGGTTTAAAAGAAGCTAAAGAGTATATTGATAGATTAAGTGAGAGATTATAATATAAGAATTTAATTATGAATTAGTATTGACTCTACCTTAAGGGGGGAGTTTATAATAACTCCGAGGGGAGGTAATATCTTGAAAATAAGTGAGTTTGATGAAAGAACAGGAGTAACTGTAAAGACATTACTTTATTATGACAAGATAGGCCTATTGAAACCAAAACAAAAAACTGAATTTGGATATAGAATTTATTGTGAGGATGATTTTTTAAAACTTCAACAAATTACTACTTTGAAATTTATTGGCCTGTCATTGAAAGAAATAAATCAGGTTTTATATAATAATGGAGAAAACCTAGAAGATATGATTGAAATTCAAAAAAAGTCATTGGAGGAAAAGAAAAAGCATATTGAATCAGTTATAACTGTCTTTAATAAGGCTGAAAGTCAAATAAATAAAGAAGGATTTTTAGATATTTATAAACTCATTGATATTATCAAGATAACTAATATGGAAAATAGGGTAAAGGATCAATATAAAACAGATGAAATGTTGAATTTGAGAGGAAAGCTACATAGTTATAATATCAATAAAACTGATTGGACCAATTGGTGTTTTAATCAAATGAAGTTTCCTAAAAATGCAAGAATATTGGAATTAGGCTGTGGAACAGGTGACTTATGGTATAAGAATAATAGCAATATAAGTGACAATTGGAAAATTACTTTATCAGATTTCTCAAAGGGAATGCTACTTAGTACTAAAAATAGATTAAATGATATAGAGCATAATTTTTTATATGAAGAGATTGATGCACAAAACATTCCATATAAAGACGAAAGCTTCGATGTAGTTATTGCAAGACATATGCTATATCTTGTACCAGATATGGAAAAGGCTATAGCAGAAATAAAAAGAGTACTTGTTAAAGGTGGAATATTTTATGTAATAACTAACTCCTGTGAAGCTATGACTGAGTTAAATGTGCTTATGAAAAATTTTGATTCTAAACTTGAACTACATGATAATGGTATGTGTGAAAGATTTGATTTAGAAAAAGGACAAACTTTGCTTAAAAAGTATTTTAGTAATGTTAATGTTAAGATTTTAGAAGGTAAGATCATAGTAGATACTGCTGAACCAGTGGTTTCATATAAGGCATCTACAATAAAAGGGAGCTCTATTCTTGTAGGAGATAAGAGAAGTAAATTGGAAAAGCATATAGAGAGCTATATTGAGAAAAATGGTAATATTTCAATAACTACAAAGGCTGGTATTTTAGAAGCAATAAAATAAAAATAGATTGGGGAGGTTATTACGAAAGATAAATTTCTATGTGTTATGGCACAATATGTAGATAAGGCGAACTAATTGAGACATATCGATCTTTGAAAATTGAATAATACGGTATTTATAAAATAAATTAAGGTATAAGTACATGTGTGATTATGATAAGATTATATGTAATACGTGCTATAATTATCCTTAAGTTATATGGAAATTGTAAAACAATTCAAATTGAAGATTATTTATATAATCGAAGGGGGAAATAAAGTGGCAAGAGTTTATGGAATTAAAAAGCGATTAGAACAAAATAATATTGACAAAAAACTTATAAGGGAAGTCATTGGAAACGAAGATTTAGTAGAAGTCATTACACGGATGGAAACTTTACTTGATTCTGATATTATGTATGAAATTCTAGATTCTTGTGCCTGCTTGGGCGGCAAAGAATATATAAAAAAATGTGAAAAAATTGGTAAAAAATTGACTGGCAGATCTTTAGACGAAAAAATACTCCATCTCAATAGTAAGATCTTTGCTTCAGAAAGTATAGCCTTAAATAATGACGGTACTTTGAATGCGGTAATGGTTTATAAAAACAATGATAAGTATTCATGCGTTTGTTCAGCCACTATTTGTAAGGATGTGAAAGTTTCAGACCTTGCTCTATCAAAAAGCAATTCTGATGATCGTGACATGCCTTTATCATACTGTTTATGTTGTGCTGGGTCATTTCGCCGCCATTTACAATTAATGTTGGATGTTAAACTTAAAACAAAGAAAATTATTTCGTCTCCGATTAACAGTGGAGGTGAAAAACCATGTGAATTTGTTTTTGAGTTTAATTGATACAGTTTCCTTAAGTACCTAATCATTCATGAAATGAATTTTGGGGTGTTTTTATGTAGCAATTCAACCAGAATGTGTTAGTAAGCTATAAAGAGGACCAATTCTAAAATTGTTATTAGATATTAAAAACTAAATACTCTGTAGTATAATAAATAGGTAAAAGAATGAAATTAAGCCAATGATATTATACTTATCATTGGCTCTTGAAACTCCTTCAAGGTTCCCTCAAAAGTATCATCATACAATATTCTGTAATTCCTCTGACTATCTTTATCATTCTTCCAGTACCCCAAAAGATTAGATTTGTAAATCTGATTTTCTCCTAAATGAAATATATCCTATTGCATTGAATCTTCCATTGTTTTAACCAATTAAGCTGTTTATCAAAAAAAGCATTATCTACACAATCAAGACCGTATATTTCAATAATTGTTGCTTGTAGTGCAAAATGATACAAAGCTATCATATCATAAAGCGAATCCTTTTCCAGCTCACTCAATGAATGATATTTTAAATACTCTGGAAGTATGCGTTTAAATATAGCAGTTGTTTTTGGTAAGCCTTCTTCTTCATAATCAAAATAATTAGTTTGGTTAGAAATTAAAGCAAGATCATATATTGGGAATCCAATGCATGATGTGTCAAAATCAAGGATATACAGTTTGCCATCAATTCCTCTTTGAATGTTACCGCTATACATATCACCATGGGAATAGCTTACTGGAATCATTTTGATTCTGTTCCATAGTCTTTCGCTGTATACTGCAAATTCTTCCTGCTTTGGATATTGTTTTTTTCTCAAAATATTGATGTATCTATCAAGATAAAATGACTTGTCATGCCTAACCAGTTCACAAGGGTAATTACTCATCAAGTGATGCAGCTTTCCAATTAATGAACCAACTTCTTCAGCATCTTTTTCCATGTCTATTTCCGAGGTTTCAAGAAATCTATATAGGATAAAATAATTTGTTTCCACTTGAATATAAGGTTCATTGCCGGACGCCATATGAATATGAGGCACTGGAAATCCGTTCTGTTGTAAGAATAGATTTATATCAACGGACTGTTGAAAAGTGTCAGAGAAAGCTTTTCCGATAATCTTAAGAAAATATTTATCATGGTCGGTATATATTGCATAAGTGCTGTTTCCACCTTTGCGTAACAGTTCAGTTTTCACAAAGCTCATCGGATAATGAAGATTCATTATCTCCAATATTTGATTATTTTCCATGATTTGTTCCTCCATAATGATTGAAATACCACACAGGTATGATGATTTTCATAATCTGTATTATAGTAATTTTATACCATATCATTATAGTTTTCAATTTTTTTACAAATAAATTTAAAAAAATTTTTATAACTTCGTATGGTAATAGTATATAGCGCTGTATGCATTTACAGCAATGCCTATAAGCTGATTAGTTCATTCAGCTTTTTCAAAAAGAACCTTATGGTTCCATTTTAGTATCTCTCCTTAACAAGGAGGGAACAGGGTCGCTTCCAACCACTCTTAGGAAAAGCCGTGCATAAGCTATTAATTTACTTTTTAGCATAACTTGTATATTATATCACTCTATTTTACTATAGAGCCTAGTATAAACAGTACAACAATTTAAAAAAAGCTCTATTCCTGTAATTTATGATTTCAATATTGTTGAAAAAGTCGCCAAAAGGCGTAGGCACAGCTATAATGGATTATATTTAGAATTCTGTAAAATAATATTCACCAATAATAGACTGGGATGACGAACTTCACTAGGATATGGTTTTTACAAAATATGTTATAATATATTAATGAAAGGTTATGTTATCACTAAAATTGTGACTTAGTGTACTAATTACTAAATAGGAATTTTATCGGGAGGTTTAGAATTTAATGAAAGTTTTGAAGAGTGTTGTGTTCGTGAGTTAGCAGAAGAAACTGTAGATATTGAGAAGTAAAGGGGAAAGAAATGAGTACACATTATGAATATAGAAATAAAAAAACTGGCGAAGTTTTGAGATTGGAAGATTTACAAGAAAAATATAATTTAGGTTTTGCACAAAAGGAATTATGGGACATTGTTGAAGCTAACTACACAACAAAAGAAGTTCATACTACTTGTGTAGAAGAAGGTATTTTGTTTGAAGATTAATTTCACAATTCAAGGAGATTGCTACTTAAATATATAATTTTTCTTATTAAAAAGGTCATAATTTAAAAATGCCAGATATGACGATAGTATTCTTAGGATGTGTAAGTTATAACCCGATATCAGATGTAGCAAGGGTAAGGTATTAGGCTAATATAAGAAGAGTCAATTTGATAAAATGCAAAGCAATGTAAAAAACTTCTACACTGTATATAGCTATATTATTATCCTTTAAGCTAACAGAGCTTTCAACAACCCCTGTTGTATCTGCATTAACTAATCCAATAAATCTTTGTCTTATAAACAAGAAATAATAGAATCAACTTGATTATATGTAAAATATATACAGAGAATTCGAATATATGATATAATTTGAATATGTTCGAAAAGAATATGTAGATAAATAATGAAAAGTATTTATCATTTATTTTAAGAATAAATATAATTATGACACTATTGATTATAGAGTCAAGAAAATGTTAGTAAATGGATTAACGAGGGGGCATAGTATGGAGTACATGGGAAATAAGGAATATTGGGATGATAAATTTGAAAATAGAAGTGACAAGCCTTTAAGTGCTGAAAAATCAATAATTGAAAATATAGGATGCTTTAAAAAAGGATCTGTTCTTGATATAGCATGTGGAGATGGTAGAAATACTTTATTTTTTCTTGGAGAAGGATTTCAAGTAACAGGAATTGATTTTAGCAATAAAGCACTTGAAAGGTTGAATAGATTTGCAAAAAGAAATAATTATTTGGTTCATACAAAGCAAATTGATTTAAGTGTAATAAATTCTTTAAAAAATATTGGAACATTTGATAATGTTCTAGTTAACCATTATAGATTAAGCAAGAACCAGCTTGAATATGTCGGAGAATGTATAGCTGATGATGGCATTTTATTTGTATGTGGTTTTGGATGGAAGCATAAAGTAGATACTAAAATTAGAAAAGATGACTTGATTCAGCAAACTGATTTTGAAGATTTAAATAAGTCATTTAAGTTAATTAAATATAGTGAAAGTCAAGATAATAGGGGCTTTATTGTTACGTATATTTTTAAAAAGATAAAATCTTAATATATAATGGATGAATAGAAAGAACATATTAGAGAGGTTAGGCGTAATAAAATGAAGAATAAATGGTTTTGTTATATAAAAATTGATGAAGAAAGTAATTCTGTGTTTACATCAGGAATGACCTTTAAGGACTTTATGAGTGGAATTAAAGAAACACCTAATAACATTCTAGTTTTAAAGGGATTTCCAGATGAGGGCAATTGGAATCATAAGTTAGGTTTTGAATATATTTTGCAGAATAACATGGAAAGTTTTATAGAAGAAGATGTATATAGTTATGGAGATTTTTGTTGGGTAGATTTTCAATGTGAAGATGACCTTGAGAAAGTTAGTAATGAGGAACTGGCAGAGTTATTGTATTTAGCACATCGAGTTGAACCTTTAAGGAAGTTTACTTTCCATAGTTTACAAAATAGATATGCTTATCTTTGTCATGATGATGATTATATAGTAAAGGTTTATATGAATGATATAAAAGTTTATAAAGAGGTTATTCATCACAAAATTCTTAGTGAGTTAAAGGGCAGAAAAAGAAGTATTGAGCCAGTACCATCAGAGATATTAGATAAACTTTATGATATGTTTAAGGGTGGGGCAGCATTTGATTTTGAGAATGCTTACAGTAACGGTGTCAACATATACCCCATTAAAAAAGATGGTTATATTGATGATATACACAAAAGTCTTGATAGAAAGAGAAATATACCTGGATGTGGAATATGCCTTGATTATAATCCTAGAACTAAAAAGTGGATGATATACTAGAAGATTCAGATGGAAACACTATTGAAATAACAGAAAGATATTTTAAAGAGGTGAAATAAATGTATCTAGAAATGAGGGATAAGGTTAACTTGTATGTAAAGCAATCAGGACAAGGTATTCCATGTATATTTGTCCATGGTGGACCAGGGGAAGGAAGTCTTGATTTTGAAGTATTAGGTGGAAATGCATTAGAAGGTTTTATGAATATGATATATTTTGACCAAAGAGGAAGTGCAAGATCAGAAGGAGACGAGGAAACTGATTACTCTATTGATAGATTTGTAGAGGATATGGAGGAAATTAGAAAAAAACTAGGCATATCAAAGTGGATAGTTATGGCTCATTCCTTTGGAGGAATTATTGCAACAAACTATGCTCATAAGTATGGAGAGGCTATAGACAAGCTTATTTTATTAAATGTTACCCTTAGCATGGAAGACTCATTTAAGAGTCAAATATATCATGGATCAAAATTATTATCTGAAAATGAATTAAAGTCCATAGAGGCTAAATCATATATGGAAAAATGGCAACAGATAGTTACTAGACTTATTGAAAAAGATATCTTTTATAAACTGCAATATAAGGAATATAATAATTTTTTAAAATTAAGGGAAGTAAGTAATACAATAGATAGTTTTAATCCATCTATGGCAAATCAAGGACTTAGCAATAAAGAGTATTTAAAAAATTATTTTGATATTACTAAAAAAATAAACATTCCAGTCCTTGTAGTAGCTGGCAATGAAGATTATGCTGTAGGACCAGATCATCATAAAAATTTTATATTTCCTAACATGAAGGTTAAAATTATTTCAGGAAAGCACATGTTATATATGGAAAATAAAGAGGAAGTTAAGTCAGTAATTGAAGCATTTATAAGGAGCTAATTTAAGTAGCAAAGATGCTGAAACCCGCATGAACAGAACAACTATTTAAATAGTTATATAGTTATATAGTTTTATATATGACTATATAACTAGGTTCATATGTTAATATTTATATAGTTTCATATCTATGAGAGGATATGGACAACTTAGTAAAGTTATAAGTTTTAGAAAGGGGATTAATTCCTTGGAGTATTTTGGGTTAATTGCATTTGTACTAGTCCTATCTCAGATGGGATATTCATCAAAAATAAAAAAATTAGAAGGTGAATTAAAGAATTTAAAAAGAAAGATTAAGGGGGAAGAGGCCTTGTCAAAGTTGTTAAAGGATCTAATTGGTGTGAAATGTATTATTGATTGTGATGGAGCTGTAGTATTTACAGGCAAAAGCGAAATGGAATGTGAGGTTCTTGACGTAGATGATGAGTGGGTTAAGATAACCTATAAAGATAAAAAGGATGTTACTAAAACTAATATTATTCGTATTGAAAGTATAGATAATATAGAGATAATAAATTAGATAAACAAGTAAAGGGTAATAATTAAGCACCTTCTTAATAATCTTTAGGAAGGTGCTTTTAAAATTTAATAATATTAGATATTTATTCTTTCTTCTGTATCTTTATCAAAAAAATGAAGTTTGCTAGTATCAATTGCTATATTTATTTGCTCTGATTTTATATCTGTAGAAGATGGAACTTTTGCTATTAACTTGTTACCGTTACAATCTAGATATAAGTATGATTCTGATCCCATTAGTTCAGTAATATCAACTTTAGTTGAAATAATATTGATTAGACTATCTTTAATGGTGTTATTCTCAACATATATATCTTCAGGTCTAAAGCCTAAGATAATAGATTTATTTGCGTACTTGTTAAATAAAGACTTAATTTTATCTGTATTAGGTAATTTAATTGTAATGCAATTAAGTTTAGCATAAAAATTGTTGGAGTTGTTTATAAGAGTAACTTCTAGGGTATTCATTTTAGGAGATCCCATGAATTCTGCTACAAATAAGTTACAAGGATTATTATATAGATTCATAGGGGTATCTACCTGTTGGATAAGTCCATCTTTCATTAGTACAATCCTATCTGCCATGGTCATTGCTTCTGTCTGATCATGGGTTACATATAGAAAGGTTGTACCTAAAGTTTTATGTAGCTTGATTATCTCAGTTCTCATCTGAGTTCTAAGCTTTGCATCTAGATTTGATAGAGGTTCATCAAGTAGAAACACCGATGGATTACGAACAATAGCACGTCCTAGTGCAACACGTTGACATTGCCCACCTGATAGCTGCTTAGGTTTACGATATAATAGTTCTTCAATGTCTAGAGTTTTAGCAACTTCAGTGATCTTTTTATGAATTTCATCCTTTGGTACCTTTTTCATTTCAAGTCCAAAAGCCATATTTTTATATACAGTCATATGTGGATATAGAGCGTAACCTTGAAATACCATGGCAATATCTCTATCCCTAGGAGCTACATTGTTTACTAATTTATCACCAATGAATATTTCACCCTCTGTAATACTTTCAAGACCTGCAATCATTCTTAAAGTTGTAGATTTTCCACATCCTGATGGTCCTACTAAAACAATAAATTCCTTATCTCTTATTTCTAAGTTAAAGTTTTCAACAGCAATATTGGTTTCATCATACTTTTTAACAATATTATCAAAGGTTATATTTGCCATTTTATTACTCCTTTTCATAAGATTTAAATAGGATAACATAGATTATAGCATACTTATTTGAAAGTTTTCATCATATTTTCTTTTAACTATAAAGATTTATATATATTGGTAGAATATTATAATATATAGTATATTAATTATGAATGTATATATTATTTGTTTTAGGGGTGTTTACAGTAAATTTAAATGCAAATAGGATTGTGGGGGAAAAATGATGTTTAAAAGTTTAGGAGAAAGCACAATAACTTTAGTAATTACTATTTTACTAGTAATAGCTTTAGCTACATTATGTGTATTTCTATTTTCAAAGTTACTTGAGGGGTATAATTTAAAGAAAAAAAAGAAGAGTCATGAAGAACAAGTAGAAGCAGTGGTTACAGTTGATGAAAAAACTTTTGACATTAAAGATGATATAAGGGAAAAAGTTAATAATCAGATAAGTAAAGTAAAAAGAGATGTTATAGAATATGCAAATGATAGAGTTAATAATAGTATGTCTGATGTTTTAGCAACCACTATGAAAGGGAAAAAAAGATTTGTGGAGAAACAGATAGTCAATGAAATAGGAGAAACTGTTAATAATACTTATGAAGATGTAATAAAAGAGGCAAGAAACAAATTTTCACAGAATAATGAGGAGCTCATAGAAATTATAGAAACTAAAATAAAAAATTATGTTAGTGATAATAGTGAAAAAGATTACAGGGGAATTAATAAAGAAATAAATGAGCTTTTAAATGAAAGTATGAATATTTATACTAAAGAAGTAGAACAAATTTTAACAAGACAGAGCACTTCATTAAAGATGCAAATAGGAATGAATATAGACAAGCAGTTCAAGTCTATGAAGGGAGAAATTAAAAATAGCAGTAACATAAATTTAGATGGATTTGAAAAAAGCTTAAAGAGTCATACTAATAATGTTATGGATGTTTGTATAAGACAAAGTGAGAGACAAATTAATCAAATGGTGGATAACATTACTGATGAATTTGAAGAACTAAAGAAAAAAGGAAATTATGAAAAAATAAGTGAAAATATTAAAAAGAATATAGAAGAATTAGAAGAGAGTTATATGACTTCAGTTCAGAAAAATGTAGATTGTACTATAGAAATAGTGAATAGTTTATCTCGACTAGGGGTAGCTGATTATAAAACTATAAAGGATGAAGAAATCATTGATATTTTCAAAGAAGCTTTAATTGCAGCTAAAAGCGAAATAGACATAGTTACTCCTTGGATAAATAATCATGTAATGTATAAGGAAAAAGTATATAGTCTTTTGAAAGAGGCATTGAACAGAGAGGTTAAGGTTAGAATAGTTTATGGCTTAGGTTCCAATAAGGATTTGAATATGGAAGAAATGGAAAGAGGATCAGAAAGAATAGCAGATATCATTAAAGATGATTTTAATAACTATGGTAAACTTTTTGAAATAAAGAAGGGTGATACCTGTGAAAGGGTGTTGATTTGTGATGAGAATCTTGCTCTTATTGGAAATTTCAATTTCTTATCCTTCCATGGAAAATACTCAGAAAATAAGAATTTAAAAAGTCAAGTTGTAGCAGTAATTACAGAAAAAAGAGCCATACAAAGACTTAGAAAAGAAAAAATCAGATTTTAGTTTTGCACAAAGACTGTCTCAAAATTATTTTGGGGCAGTCTTTTATTTAGTGCGCCCAGCATGGGCGTAATCTTAAGGGTGAAAGTCCCTAACACGACCTAGTAGTGGTAAGTGTATAGCTTAAGACAAGGGTGTCCACCGTGAGATGGAATCTGAAG
>NZ_JBQHQR010000018.1:0-67604 GCF_052067195.1 Clostridium sulfidigenes
TGCTGCACTAGTGTTTATTCCCATTTGTCTATGAGAGTTCATTGCGTTTAAATTGTGATTAATTATCATTATAAATTCCTCCTTGATTTTTACCATGCGCTTCCTTGCACATTATTTTAATATTGTAATTATTAGATTAAAATTAATAATTATCTAAGAAGTTGTAGTACTCCTTGTGGCTGCTGATTAGCTTGTGCAAGCATTGCTTGAGATGCTTGTTGTAAAATATTATTTTTAGAGAAATTCATCATTTCCTTAGCCATATCTACATCTCTTATTCTACTTTCTGCTGCTTGTAGGTTTTCAGATGAGTTATCTAAGTTTTTAATTGTATGTTCCAATCTGTTTTGATATGCACCTAGTTTTGCTCTTTCTGTTGATACGGTATTTATGGCTTTATTTACTGTATCTATTGCACCATCTGCACCTGTTTGTGAAGAAATATCAATAGTACTAATACCTATACCATTTGTCAACATTGAGCTTATTGTAAGTGTTATACTTTGACCTTTATCTGCACCTATGTGGAATTTATATCCATTAGTTGCAACTGCAGCATCCCCATTTAAAAGCGATTTTCCATTGAATTTTGTATCACTTCCAATTCTATCAACTTCTTTTAATAATTGACCAACTTCAGCTTGAAGTGCTTTTCTATCCACTCCATCATCATTTGTATCATTGGCTGATTGTACTGCTAATTCTCTCATTCTTTGAAGAATAGCATGAGTTTCATTTAACCCACCTTCTGCTGTTTGAATTAATGATATTCCATCTTGTGCATTTCTTGATGCTTGGTCTAGTCCTCTTACCTGTGCTCTCATCTTTTCAGAAATTGCAAGTCCTGCAGCGTCATCTCCAGCTCTGTTAATTCTTAAACCTGAGCTTAATTTTTCCATAGCCTTTCCTGCTGCATTATTGTTTATTCCCATTTGTCTATGAGAGTTCATTGCGTTTAAATTGTGATTAATTATCATTATAAATTCCTCCTTGATTTTTACGGACATCCTTGTCCTATTTTTTATTTAGAAACATTACCCTTAGGTAATAGATTTCCCTATATATAGTTTTTGCTTAAGCCTTATAATTAAATAATCGAATAACTTAATTATAACTTTATAATATCTATTTAATTTATTTATCGAAAAAAATATTACTTACTTTATACTTCCTTATTAATAAAATTAATGTTTTTAAAGTTAACTCCATAAGTTTTAGCTGCATTACGATTATTATTCAAGTTAAAAATCTCTTCTTTAATTTTATTCTTCTCAGCATTAAGTAATTTAGAAGCTCTTTCTTCCAACGTGATTAACTCTAAGTCTTTGGAAATTTCCGCAAATTCCTCTTTATCAAAATCCTTGGTTTTCAATTCACTTAGTAGAGTTTCTCTTTTGCTTAAAAGTTTATTTCCTTGAAGTTCATAGTTTTCTTCTTCCATAACTTTAATAAATTCTTCAGTAATTCCTTTATATTTTAATAACAACTCTTTTAATTCCATAGTCTACGCCATTCCTAATTGAGACATTAGATAGCTTTGTTGAGAATTTAATTTATTCATCATACTTTCTATAGTTGCCCACTTTGAGTATAATTGCTGTTCTCTTCTTGAAAAATCTTTCTCCATATCTATCATCTTTTTCTCATACTTTTCTATAGATTTTGTTAACTCATTATTAGCTACAGAGGCAGAACCTTCTATTCCAGCTTTTTTAATTAATAATGAAGAAACAGTTATAGTTTCATTATATAGTGTAGATTTTAATCTTTGGACAACGCCTGTTTTATTATATTTTTCTTGTTCCGTTAGTCCTTCTGTTGAAGGTGGGATACTTATAAAAAACTTCATTACTTCCTCTGAATTATTTTCTAATGCTTCTGTAAGTTTATATTCATCAATTACAAATGTCCCATTTTTAGTACCTTGATAATCTGCAACTGGTTTGATGCCAAACTTTTCTAAGTTTCCATCTACACCTTCTACAAGTCCCCTCATTGCACTTTTCATAGAATTTGCTATTCTTGATACATCAGAATCCTTATATAGCTGTCCTTTTTTAACTCTTTCATCCCAAAGTTTTATTTCGTTTTCAGACATTTCCTTCTTTTGCTCGTCAGTTAATGGCATGTAGTTTCTATTTCTTTTTTCTGTAGTTAGAGTATTTAGTTTTTCCATAAGTTTATTATAATCATTAATAAAATTTACAACCTTGTCTTTTACTGCTGTAACATCATTTTTACCATTTACACTTATACCCTCTGATGGTATTTCCCCTGTAAATTTAAAGGTTACTCCATCTAAAGTTAAAGTATTAGAAATACCAGTGTGAGTGTATACTCCACCTTTATCATCTTTTATTGTCATAGCTGCATCTATACCTTGTGATGGAATTATTGATCCACTATTTAGAATACTAATATCAACTTTACCATTGGCTCCTGCAACATTAGATTTGAATGTAATCTTATTATCTGCACCTATCTTTGCTGTTACACTTATATTTTGCTCTTTTAATAAATTGTTTAAATACTCTTCATCTTTGCCGGGTTCAGCTTTTGAGAAATCAACATTAAAGGCTTTACCGTTAATTGAAATTGTTTTACTATCTATTCCACCTATTTGGCTTTTATCTAATGTATTAGTAGCACTCTTAGCATTTTCACCATTCTTAAATATACCAGCTTTTTCATTTACTTCTAAAGAAAATTTAGCATTATCACCTAATTCACCCAGTACAGTGCTTTTAAAAGTTATTTCTCCAGACTCGCTAACTTCAGCTGATAACTTATACTCTTTTAATTTCTCATTTAATACAGTCTTTAATTTTTCACTATCAACTACATTATCAGTTTCTTCACTACCGTCTTTTTTAATACTCGCACCACTAATATCAACTGAAATCGACTTACCATCTACAGTTAAGGTTATTGTATTATTGGCGTCATATTTAAAATCACTTACTGAAAATTCCGTTACAGTTGCAGCCGTTGCATCTATTCCATCTACTATAGTTCCTACTAATGAACTTGTCCCCCCTATTGTAAAGGTACTATCCTTACCTAAAACTGTAGATTCAAAGATAAACCCACTTTGGTTACCAGTTGTTGTAGTTCCTGCAAAGTCACTATATCTAACAGCTACATTCATTCCTGCTGATTTTAATTCTTTATTTAAATTTTCAGCCCTTGCTTTTGCTGTATCACCTCGTAGAGTAAATTCTTTTCCATTAATTAAAAATGTGTTACCTACATCCAATCCATCTGTCACTACAGCTTTAGCTGCCGTAGCTGTATTTCCTGTTACTGTATAATTTCCTGGTTTTGCATCACTGCTACTAGTAACAGTTAATACATTTTCATTAGATGAAGTAAATTTTGCCGTTGACCAATTCTTACTTAAAAGTAAGCTATCTGTTTTAGCCACATCAAAATACTTATTGTAAAGCTCCCTAGATTCATTAATTACATCTCTGTAGAGTTGTTGCTTTATCTCAGTTATTTCCTTTTGTTGCTGTTGTTGCTGAATTTTAATTCTATAGGGTTGCATAGTTTCTTTAACTATTTGATCCATATCCATCCCTGTGGCAAGTCCTGTTATTCTCATACTTAGTCCTCCTTATCTTATTCCTTTTGAAACCTCATAAGCCTCCTGCCATGTGTTTCGTACTTCTTCTATAAGAGGCATAACTTCATCAAGAACTTTTACATCCTTTTTTAAATTTGCCTCAAAAAGTTTTTCCTTTATAAAATCATATATTTTATACATATTTACAGCCCATTCACCAGCATTTTGATCTATAGTAATCATTAACTCTGTGAATATATCCTGAGTCTTTATAAGATTCTCATGACTACTTTTTACATCATTATCTAATATAGCTTGTCTAGCCATTTTAGCAAATTTTACAGCTCCATCTAAAAGCATTAAAAGTAATTGCTCCTTAGAAGCATAATTCACACTATTATTTTTGTACGCGTTATATGCATTAGCACCTGCATTATACATTTTATCTCCTCCAGTTTAGGCCTTTTTGTCTACAAGTATCCCCACCATTTCACACATTTTAGCAACCATGTCTAGGATTTTTTTTGGTGGTACTTCCAGTAATACATCCTTGGTTTTATTATCTACTATTTTTATCATTATTTGGTTAAATTTATCATGCACCTCATACTCTGCATGGATATCTTCGTCTTCCATAAATTTATTAAGTTTATCAACAGCCTTATGAACCTCTTCTAATTTATAATTTTGATTTTTATCTATAGCTTCCTGTGTCGTTGCATTATTTTCTGAAACATGTTGAACTTCTCTTGCTGGAGTTACACCTTCCATGGTTCTTCCAACATTAACTCTACTAACTTCCATATTAATTCCCCCAAATTATAATATTTTATAATAAATGTTTCGGTAAATTATATTAATTATCTTCCCTGATATATATATAAACAGAGTTCTTAGCTTCTATGAAGCTTTAGAAATCGTTATCCAGGGACGTAGCAGCTCTTTGCTCCCACTTCGAAGAAGATGGAGTATTAGAGCTGGTAGTCATCGGACAAACCTCTCAACCCCGCACTATGACAACAACTAGTTAACTATTTAACTAGTTATATAGCTATATAGTTTTATATTTATATAGCTAACTATTTATATAGTCATATAGTTAAAAATATTTAACCATTTGGGGGTTATGTACAAAATTATTTTTTTATTTTAGGTAATAGCTCCATGTTTATTTTAGAAGCATTGATGTTTTCTTCTCCTACTTCTTTGTAAAGTTCACTTCTTAATATTTTAACTTCCTTAGGTGCATTGATAGATACCTTAACAGAGTTATCGTCAATTTTAACTATAGTTATCTCTACATCGTCTCCAATTTTAATTCCTTCACCTGGTTTTCTTGTTACCACTAGCATACTATCACTCCTTTATTAAGGGATGTTTAATGCTATAGTTTTCCCTATCTAGAATCATTTGATACCCTAAGTTATTTTTTGAATTTATTATAATAGGAGCCTTTAAATTAGTAGTTATCTTCTTAACATCACTATTAAGAGTAACCGTATTTAAAATCAAAACATCTTCAGGAGCTTCTATCTTAAGAGAATTTATAACAGCCTCCGTTAACTTAACTTCATAATCCACTTTAAAATCAAAGGGAACTATAGTAACAAAGCCAATATTCTCATCCTCTGTAGACTTAAGTGTCTTAAAAGGCTCTGACCCTTCTATCTCCTCGAGAACAAAAGTTTTTAAACTCTCAAACCCCGGCAACCCATTATTAAAGGTAATAACATTCTTATCTTTTTCCTCTGCAGTCATCATAACACCTCTTATCTTTTTTAGAGTCTCTTAATGTAAAATTTTGCTTCAAGCACTTATCCGATCACGGAAAATAATTTTCAATCCTATAAAAAGTCCAGAATTGATGGCTGAAGGACTTTGGAGCTAGTTTGTAGGGATGCTACGTAGATGGTTCTTGCTACAGCCATCTCCATACTCTTTTCCATGAAATCTATATCTTCATTTCCAGATAGTATTTCTGTAAGGTTTTCATTTTGTGCTGTATTTAGATCCTTAGCACTTTCCATCCTATTTTGCACAGTACCAACCTTAGCACTTATACTAAGCATATTATTTATAACCTTATCAATCTGATCTAAATTTTCTCCTACAACCTTAGACTTACCGTTTACATCACTCAAGTTATTTAGAAGGTCATCAAAGAATTTCATTACATCCATTTCCCCTGTTGGCACTCCGGCACCATCTACCACATTTCCATTACCATCTTTATCCGTAAACTTTAAAACTTCTACAGCATTTACATTGTAATCCACTGTAACCCCAGAAGATATCTCTACTTTTAGAGATTTATTTATAATATTTTCATCTCCTGCAATATCTATGGAATTTAGTCCTGTTCCATTATCTAAATTTACTTCTACTGGTTTTGAAGCTCCATCTTTACCACCAAAGATATACTTTCCATCAAAGCTAGTATTTAAGATTTGTCCAAATTCTGCTACTCTCTCATTTATCTCTTCTTTAATGGCAGTAAGTTCTGATGAACCATAGGCAGCATTTCCTGCGGATACCATAAGTTCTCGTATTCTTTGAAGACATTTAGTACCATTACTTAGTGCTGTGTCTGTGGTATCCATCCAGTTTATAGTATCCTTTATATTAGTGTTATATTGCTTATTAGCATTTATTTCTGAATACATCTGCATGGATCTTGCTACTTTAAAAGGGTCATCTGAAGGTTTTGAAAATACCTTACCAGTATTTAATTGCTTTTGTATTTTGTTTAAGCTATTTAAGTTAGTATTCATATCACCTAAAAAGCCACTAACCATTACACCATGAGTTATTCTCATTTTATCACCTCTATATCTTCACTATTTCTATCTAACTAGACCAATTACTACATCAAGGAGTTGATCTACCGTTGTTATTACCTTTGCATTAGCTTGGAAGGCATGTTGGAATTGCACAAGATTTATAGCTTCCTCATCAAGGGATACTCCTGAAGTTGAAAGTCTTCTTTCAAGAAGCCCCTTTAATAAAGTATTTTGGTTTTTAACAATTCTAGTAGCTTCCTCAGACTGAACTCCCAGTTTATTTATAGTATTCTTAAAGAAGCCTTCTACCTTAACTCCTCCATCTATAGTATTAAACTTTGGTACATCACCTTCAGCTGTAATGCCTAGATGTTCTTCTACAAAAGCGTCATAGTCATATACTGAACCATCCTTCTTTTTACCACTTTGAATACTATCTATATTAAGTCCAAAGTCTCTTAGGCTAGCCAATGCTAATGCTCTATCTCCATCAGTAGAACCTGAAACTTTACTTGCTCCAGCCTGAATTAGCATAACATTTTTTAGGATATCTGAATTCATTGTGATATTTCCTGCTGTAATACCATCATAATCAAGAGGGTCATTTCCTGAATTAACAAAGAAGGCATACTGTTCACCTGCTGGAATCCCCTCTGTATGAATTGCATTTACTGCAAATGCTAAAGTTTTTGCTAAGGTATTAGCTTGTTCAATGTAACTTTCAGCATCTTCATGAATTGATTGAAGTCCACCTAGTCTTCCTGAGGATGGATTAAATATTTGATCATTATTTAATGCTCCACCTGTAAGATTTACACTTCCATCTTCTTCAGTAACAAGTACTCTTCCATTATTTAAATTTTCATATTGCTCATCAGAAAGGGTAACTCCTGTTAAAGTAACCTTATTCTTATCTGAAGTCATATCTCCATTTTTATAGTATTCTATATCATAACTTCCATCTGGATTTTTTGTTAGTTTATTTACAAATCCTAATTTATTAATATCTTGAGAATCTTTATTTCTTATTAGATTCATAGAGTCATTATCTTCTGGCTTACAAGTAATTCCATTAAGTATTTGATTTCTAGTATCAATACCAAACTTTGTACTTAGCTCATCTAAAAGTAAATCTCTGCTATCTAATAAGTCATTAGGATTGTTCCCTGCAATGGTAACAGTTATTATTTCTTTATTTATAGAATTTAATTGATCAAGAATAGTGTTTACTTCAAAAAGGTTGCTCTGTATTTCTTTAGCTGCATTATCCTTAGTATCATTTAACTTCTTATAAGTATGATTTAGTTCATCTGCTAAAGCTTTTGCCTTTTGAGCTACTACTGTTCTAGCATCAGACTTTTCTGGATTCTTAGAAAGAGTTTGCCAGGCATCAAAAAATTCTGACATAAGCTCTGATATTCCTGTATCAGAAGGTTCATTAAAAATACCTTCAATTTCTGATAAGTAGTCTTGTCTAACACCATAATTACCAAGAAGTGAGCTTTCTTTTCTTATTTGATAGTCAAGAAACTGATTTCTTGTTCTTTCAATAGAGCTAACTGTTACACCTGTACCAATTTGACCTGCTCCCCCTGCTATGGTTTGCGGTCTTGCTGTTTGAAGTACAATATGTTGTCTTGAGAACCCTTCTGTATTGGCATTTGAAATATTATGGCTAGTTACATTAATATATTGCTGTTGAGCAAACATACCGCCCTTTGATGTATTTAATGTTGCAAATAATCCTGACATAATCTTCTCCTTATCTCTTTATTTTTCCATATCCATTATAAACTACCGGCTCTTTTTTAGGACTTATCATAGCTAACATAGAATTAGTATAGCTAAGACTTTGTTTTATTAGTAGTTCATTAGTTTCCTTTTGAATTACTAAAGCGTTAATAGCTTTAACCATTTCATCATATATATGGGTAATTTCCTTTTCATCTACTTCTTCTACTATTTTTTTAATAGATTCTTTTCCTGTTAAGCTTCTTCTCAAACCTTCAGCTCTTGCTAAGTTTCTACTACAATCATCTATATCTTTAGTTATAGCTTCTAATTTAAACACATCTTGAAGAACCAATAGTTCATGTTGAGCTTCTAAAATATCTGTAAGAGCCTTTATTGCCTTTAGCTCTTCTTCTAATATTCCTTTAAGCTGGTTTTTCATCTATTGTCCACCTTTCCCGTATGCCATCATAGCCTTAGCCAAAACCTGTGAATCCACAGTATAGGTTCCTTTAGAAACTCTACTTTTTATCTTTTCTACTTCTTTATCACTGATACCAACACTTTCTTCTTCTAATGCTAATTTATTCAAGCTCTTTCCTAAAGTTGAAAGCTGACAAGTATCCTTAACCATATCCTTGTTTGATTTAGTATTTTCTACTTTAGCATTTTCTTTAGTATTATAGCTATTTACATATAGAGCGTGAATATTTCCATTATTAATTTTCATGTTTTCACTCCCAACTATTTCTCTCTACCTTTATACTCGAACCTATTTAATTAAAGTTTATAGGGTTTTTTAGTAAATTTTTTACAAACTTGTTATTGTCTCATTAATAGAAAAAAAGTCTTTACTTAGAAAGACTTTTTACTCTATCTTCTCCACTAGCAATTTCAGTAATTTTAACACCAAAGTTTTCATCTACTACAACTACTTCACCATGGGCAATTCTTTTACCGTTGATAAAAATGTCTACTGGTTCCTCTGCTAGTTTGTTTAATTCAATTAAAGAACCTCTAGTAAGAGCTAGAATATCTCTTATATTCTTCTTTGTTCTACCAAGCTCTACTGATAATTCTAATGGAACATCTAATATTAAGTCTATATTTTTAGGCATTTCTGCACCTCTAATTTCTTCTAGTTGTCCAAAGGATGCTTGCTTCACATTAACAGGTTCTTCATGATTTTCTACAATCCCTTGACCTTGAACACTGTAATTATTATCATTTTTATAAATGTCTTTTGAAGCTATTTCATTAGCTACAACTTCATTATTCATAGAAATTTCTTTAGGCTCAGCTACAACTTTCACTTCAGTTGATGCCTTTGTAGATTCTGATACTGGTGCATCTTCCTCAGTTCCCATCATAATACTTACAATCTTCTTTGCTGTAGCAATTGGTAATATTTGAACAATATTACTATCTACTAGGTCACCTATGGTCATTCTAAAAGAAACATTCACTATTTCTTCGTCTGCAGATATATCTGTAGATATTTCCTCTGAATTTTCATCACAAACAGAAGATATAGGAGGTGATATATTTACCTCTCTACTGAACATAGTTGCCATGGAAGTTGCTGCTGAACCTATCATTTGGTTCATAGCCTCCTGAACAGCACTTATTTCTAATTCAGAAAGTTCACTTGGTGGCTCTACAACTCCATCTCCACCCATCATTAAGTTTGCTATAACAGCTGAATCTTCAATATTTATTATAAATAGGTTACCCCCAACTATTCCACTGACAAATTGAACATCTAATACTATATTAGGTGTTTTAAAGCTCTTTTTCAGCTTATTTAATGTACTAAGAGTTATAGTTGGAGTTGTAATATTTACAGGTTTACCAACTACAGCTGAAAGCGCTGTGGCTGCAGTACCCATAGATATATTTCCCACTTCACCTAATAAATCCTTTTCTAAATCTGATAATTCCTCAGCTGGTTCATTAACTGGTTCAACTTCAGAAGAACCACCATCTCCATTTAGAAGTGCATCTATTTCCTCTTGTGAAAGAAACGAATTATCCATCATTCTCAACTCCCTTGTCAATATATTCAATTATTTGAACTGCCTTATTCTTACCCTTTAATCCTGGTTTAGCTTTAAATAGAAGTTCATCTTCAACATAAATATCAACTGTGCTATCATAACTTCTATCTAGGGTAACAATGTCTCCTGTGAATAAATTCAAGAAGTCATTTACGGAAATCTTCGTTTCTCCAAGGACAGCCTTCATTGCTACGTCTACATTTTTTATAGTTTTGTTTATATTTGCTTTTACCTCTTCACCTTGTTCATTATCTGTGGTGCTGAACCAATTTTTTATAACCAAGTTGTCTAAAACTTTTTCTATGCTTAGATACGGAATACATATATTTATAAGTAAACTTGTATCAAACATATCTACACTAAAAGTTACTAATGCTACAGGCTCATTAGGAGCTAGAATTTGATTCAATGCTGGATTAGTTTCTATACTATCTAGAATTGGCTCTACTTCCATTACATCTTCCCAAGCTAACTTTAACTTAGAAATCATCTCCTGATTAACATGCTTAATAATGTTTTTTTCTATATCTGTGAGTTCCTTAAATTTAGGCTTTTTGTCTCCACTTCCTCCTGCTAGAACATCAAATATTCTAAGGACAAATTCCTCGTTAGTCTCTAATATTATTTGACCATCAAGGGGAGGCATTCTAAACAAGTTAAGCACAGTAGTGCTTGGAATAGAATGTATAAATTCTTCATAGGTTATTTGTTCTACACTTTCTATCTTCACCTTAACATTACTTCTAAGCTGAGCTGTTAAGTAGTTAGATACTATCCTCGCATAATTATCGTGGATAACTTCTACTGCTCTAATAACATCCTTAGAAAACTTTTGTGGTCTTTTAAAATCATAATTTTTAATTTTAACGTTTTCTTCATCTTTTTCAATGTCACTTGGTTCTAAGTCACCAGAAGACAAGGCAGATAAAAGTGCATCTATTTCACTTTGCGATAAGGTTTCTGCCATATTCTACCTCTTTCTACCCAGTGGGTCTATTGTAGTAGTTTATCAATATCAATCATAGTTAATATTCTATTTTCAAGATTAATAAGTCCTTTTATAAAAGGCTTATTTTTATCTTCATGAACTCTTTTAATCATATCTTCTTCTACATTCATGACTTCTTCTACATGGTCTACAGTTATTCCAACCTGCTCACCATCTAACTCTAAAACTATAATGTTATTATTGTTTTCATCACTTACATTCATACCTAAAAGAAGATTAATATCTAATACGGAAAGTATACTTCCCCTTAGATTTATAAGTCCTTTAATATATTTTTCCGCTTTGGGAACCTTTGTGATTTTCATTAGTCCGTTTATTCCTTGAACTTTGCTTGTCTCTACTGCGAATTCTTCGTCACCTATTTTAAAAACCACAACTTGCACTAAAATCCCCCCCATATTATCCTAATACTTTTTTTATAGCTTCAAGCACCCTGTCTGCTTGGAATGGTTTAACTATAAAATCCTTTGCTCCAGCTTTTATAGCATCCATAACCATGCTTTGTTGTCCCATTGCACTACACATAACAATTTTAGCACTTGGGTCAAATGCTTTTATTTGTTTAACTGCTTCTATTCCATCCATCTCAGGCATTGTAATATCCATGGTCACTATATCTGGTTTTTCTGCTTTATAGATCTCCACTGCCTTAATTCCGTTATTAGCTTCTCCAATAACTTCATATCCATTCTTCTCTAAAATATCCTTAACCATCATTCTCATAAAAGTCGCATCGTCTACTATTAATACTCTTGCCATTTTCTACATAACCTCCGTTAATTTAATCCTAATGATTCTAATATTCTTTCCAAAGACCCTGGCGCTGGGATAAAATAAAAATCACCTTTTAAGTCTTCATTCTCCTGAGAAAATCCTGTTTCTATATCTAATACATAGTCATTAAATTGACCAGATTCAATGAAAGTTGTGGAAAGCACTGCTGTAAGCATGTCCTTTGTTACCGCTGGTACCGATGGGAATAACCTTAAATTAGTCATTTGACTTATGGCATTCATATAGGTTGCAAATATTATGTTACCTATTTCTCCAAGGGCTGAATAACCTAGTTCATTTAACTCTTCTCCCTCTTGCTTTCCAACTAGCATTTCTGCAATCTTCATCATGGTAGCTGTATCAAACATAAATAATATATTTCCTGGGGCTTCACCAAGAACTCTTGCAATTACTGCATAAACTACAGTTTCTTCATCTACCCTTTCAAAAATATCCTCTAAGGAAATAACATTTACCCTGGGAACTGATATTTGTATCTCTTTCCCTAAGATTTGCGCCATGGCTGTAGCTGCATTTCCAAGACCTATATTGCCTATCTCTCTCAATGCATCTATTTGTAACTCGGTAAACTCCATAGCTCTCCTCCTAAATAAGTGCTGCTACATCTAAAATTAAGGTCACTAATCCATCACCTAATATGGTAGCTCCAATGTATTCTTTTGTGGATTTTAGTATATTTCCAAAGGTTTTAATAACTATTTCCTTTTGTCCTAATAATGAATCAACTACTAAGGCAACTTCATTTTCGCCAACCTTTGCAAGTATTACGTATTTTTTTCCATAATCCTTACTTTCTATATCTAATTTATCATTAATTCTTACTAATTTAAACACCTTATCATTATATACTACAATTTCTTTATTGTTTGTTCTTTTAATTTCCTCTGGATTATATTCCATAACTCTATCGATAAATCCTAAGGATATAGCCATAGTCTCTGTTCCAATCTTAACAAGTAAGGATTGAATTATTTGTAGAGTTAAAGGTAACTTTATTATAAAGGAGGTTCCTTTTCCTTCTTCACTGAATACATCTACGGTTCCTCCAAGGCTTGAAATTTTTGTTTTTACAACATCCATTCCAACTCCTCTTCCTGATATATCAGTAACTACTTCATTAGTACTAAACCCTTGAGAGAAAATAAGATTTTTTATATCATTATCACTCATCCCTTCAGTATTAATACCAACTTTCTCTGCCTTAGCCTTAACCTTTTCTACATTGATACCACTACCATCATCTTCTACCTTTATAACAGCCTTGGTACCTTCAGAATAGGCAATTAATTTTATCTTTCCTGCTGCTGGCTTACCTTGACTAATTCTTTTTTCTGCTGACTCAACTCCATGGTCTGCAGCATTTCTAAGTAAATGTATTAAAGGTTCACCTATCTCTTCAATTACAGTTCTATCAAGCTCTGTATCCTGTCCTTGAATTTCAAAATCAATCTCTTTATTTAGTTCCATTGATAAATCTCTTATCATTCTTGGGAATCTATTAAACACTACATCTAAAGGTAACATTCTAATCTTCATAACTAAATCTTGAAGATCAGTAGTAGTTCTCGCTACTTCTTCTAAGGTTTCATTTAATTCCACAATCTTATGATTAGCACTTATTTGCTCTAATCTAGTTCTATGAATTACTAGCTCAGATACCATATTCATAAAGTTATCTAATCTTTCTAAATCCACTCTAACAGATTGTCCAACACCTTTATTTTTGTGTTTTACTGGTTGTTTTTTATTTTCTTCTTTGGAACTAGGTGCTGTTTCTACAGTTTTTGCCTTAAGATTATTTTTTGAATCCTTTAGCTCTACTACTTTGTTAGAACTTTCTTTGTCTTTAGTAATTTCAGTAGTATTTGCAGCCTTAGTACTAGTAGCTAAAGCTGTGGCAGCAACTTCATTAGCTCCTTTATCATCGCTAACACTATTCCCATTTTTAACCAAGCCACTTATATCTCTTACATCAACTTGCCTTATTTCAGATATTCCATTAATAGAATTTCTTATTATGTCCTGAGATGCTTCTGTTACAAATACTAAATCAATATCAAAATCAAAATTTTCACTTTCTAAATCTTCAAGCTTTGGATTTGATTTTAGGATTTCTCCATTCTCCTCTAAAGTCTGAAATAAAATAAATGCTCTAGCAGATTTTAAAATAGTTTTTTCATCAAGTCCAACATGAACATGGAAGGTATTGAAATTATTCTTTAAAGCTTCCTTTAAGGTATCAATATCGTATTCATCAAGACCTAAGTCTACAATCTCCTCACTGCCCATTATATCTTGTACTACTTCTTTATCTTTATTCTGAATTACCTCTGATGAATTTTCTTCCTTTGGGATGTTTTCATTTCCCTCTGCTATCTTTACTAGTTGAGTTACAATGTTATTAATCTCTAAGTCTCCATCACCTCCATCAGTAATATCCCCTACCATGGATTCTAAAATATCTAAACAATTAAACAATACTGTTACCACTTCATGGGTTACTTTAAGTTGTCCCTCTCTAAACTTAGAAAGTACATCCTCCATCTTATGGGTAAGTTCTGCCATTTTAGTATAACCCATAGTAGCAGCCATTCCTTTAATGGTATGTGCAACTCTGAAAATCTGATTTAATATTTCCATATCTTCCGAATCATTTTCTAATATAAGTAATGATTCATTTAATAGTTGTAGATTATCACTTGACTCTTCTAAAAACATAGATAGATATTGAGAAGTGTCCATGTTACCCCTCCTTAAATTTTCTTATAGATAAATGTTGAAAGTTTCTCAAAACCAAAATTCTTATATCCATATATACTTTCTGTAGCACCTATAAATAATAAACCTCCTGGATTTAATGCTTTAGAAAACTTTTCATAAATTTTTTCTTTTACTTCATTAGTAAAATATATAACCACATTTCTACATACAATTATGTCAAAGCCACCTTCATAGCTATCTAATATAAGATCATGTTTTTTAAAGGTTACTAGATCTTTTACTTCCTGGTTAATTATAAATTTTTCCCCCTCATGTTTAAAATACTTATGAAGTTGGGTTTTAGGTATGTTTTTAATATCTCCACTTACATACTCTCCCGCTTTTGCTCTTATTAAGATGTTAGTATCTATATCCGTAGCTAATATCTTATGCCTAACACTAGGAGTCATCTCCTTTAGCATCATAGATATAGAATAAGGTTCTGCCCCAATAGAGCAAGCTGCACTCCATATTTTTAGTGGTCTGTTATAGGATAATTCACTTTTTATAAAATTTTCAAGTTCCTGAAATATTTGTGGGTTTCTATAGAACTCTGTTACATTTATCGTAACATAATCCAAAAACTTTTCCCTTATGACCTTATCTTTTTTTATTAATATCATATATTCATCTAAATCTTTAGCTCCAGCTCTAGACATAATAGTAAGTATTCTTCTATGTAACTGAGCTGATTTATAGCCAGACAAATCTAAATTAAACTCTCTTAATATAAAACTTTCAAACTTTGTAAAATCCATTAATTCTTCACATCCCCCAGTACTATATTAGCTATTCTTTTACTAATATCATAAAGTGGAATAACTTCGTCTATCATATTAGTGTCATAAGCTGCTTTAGGCATTCCATATATTATACAAGTAGACTCATCTTCTGATATAGTGGCTCCACCTGCTTTTTTAACTTCTATAATTCCATCAGCCCCATCTCTTCCCATACCAGTGAGGATAATCCCTAATAAATTCTCCCCATATACCTTAGCTCCTGATATAAACAGCTTGTCTACAGCCGGCCTTACTCCCCACATTGGAGGTTCTAAATTTAAGGTTATAGTTTTACTTCTACTTATCTCCATATGTTTACCACCAGGTGCTATATATACAACATCCTTTTCTATGGACATACCTTCCCTGGCTTCCACCACCTTAACCTTAGAAAATTTATCAAGTCTTTCAGCAAACGCTTTTGTAAAGCCTTCTGGCATATGCTGAACCACTAATATAGGAACTCCTAATTTTTCTGGAAGGTTTGTAATGACATTAAATAATGCCTTAGGACCACCTGTAGATGCCCCCATTACAATTGCTGAGATCTTTTTATTACCTATTCCTTTACTTCTTATAGCTTTAGGCATTGAGTCTCTTTCTCTTATTTTCAATACTGTAGAAACTCTATGTATTTCTCTTGTTTTATCTTCTTTAATGTCAACATCTTTTGTGTTACTAATGGAAGAAGTCTTTCTAACAAATCTGATGCCTCTTATTTTTGAAATTAAAATTTCTCTAACTACATTAATGTTTAAAGAAATTGAACCTGATGGTTTTGGTACAAAATCTATAGCTCCATTTTCTAAACATTCCATAGTTTCCTCGGCACCATCTTGTGTTAAACTACTTATCATAATAACTTTAGTAGGTATCTTTAACTCCATTATTTTCTTTAAAGCTTCTATCCCATTCATCTTTGGCATTTCAATATCTAAAGTGATAACATCTGGAACCTGCTTTTTTAACTTTTCTAAAAGATCTTCTCCATTTCTTGCAATGGCTATCACTTCCATGTCATCTTCCATATTTATCATGTCTGATATCATCTTTCGCATTAAAGCGGAGTCATCTACAACCATAACTGAAACCTTTTGTACCATATGTAATCACTCCAATCATTAATTTCTATATAATTTTAATACCTTCTCCTACAGTTTTTACATATAGCTCCCCTGTTACTGTATCAAAGGTTATTGTTCTTCCTTTAGTTCCTCCAATTTCTTCACTATCTATAGGTATTTTTTTAGCCTTTAATATATCCTTAACTGCTAGGCTATTTCTAGCACCTATATCCATATTAACCTTACTGTCTGCAAAGTTAAACATAGATGCCCCACCAGCAATCTTGGCTCTTAGATCCTTTTCTTTTGCACCATTTTCTATCATTTCTTTAATCAGAATAGGTATTGCAAGATTAGCAAACTTTATTTCATTTGCTATCTTATTAAACTTTTCACTGTCTGGAAGCATAATATGGGCAAGGCCTCCAATTCCACTTTTTTTATCTATTATGGCAATACCAATACAAGAACCTAGCCCAATTGTCATAAGTCTATCTGGACATTTGGCTATTTTATAATCTGCAATGCCTACTTTTATCTCCTTGTATTCCATAGCTTACCTTTCTATTTTCTCCTTTTCATCCTTTGAAAGAAGTTCATTTAAATTTAAAAGTAAAATAATAGTATTTTTGTTCTTGTCTTTTATTATCCCCTTCACATATCTCTTAGATATATTAGAAGATATATCTGGTGTGGGTTCTAAATCCTCAACTTTCCTAGATATAACTTCATTAACAGCTTCTACTATAACTCCCATGGCACCATCTTCGTTTCTAGCAACGATTATTGAACCATCCTTTTCTTTATCTTCCAGGTTATATATTCCAAATTTTTTAGCTAAACTAATAACTGGTAATATTCCATCTTGATAATTTATAACTCCCTGTAAAAAATCTTGTGAATCTGGAATTTTTGTTGGCTCTTCATAGTTTAGAATACGTTCTACCTCTCTAATATCTGCTGCAAAGCACTGGTCTCCTAATCTAAACACAAGTAATTTAAATTCCTCTGCCACTTTTACCCCTCCTAAATTTTAAACTTATCAACAATTAAATCTCTATTTTTATCTATATATACATGAACATTTTTGCATGTTTCATCCATTATAGTTTCCATATTTCCAACTATAAACTTAGTATTTAAGTAAGCAACATCACAATAAATATGCCCTTCCTTACCTACTACGACCTCTGTCATAACCCCCGAAGGTGAACCTACTACCTTAGCCTTAATTTCACTTTCCGCCTTAACTTTTCCACCTCGAAGCTCGCATTGACCTTCTCCTGTAAAATATATACCCTTTTCTGCATAAACATTGGATTTATAAATACCTTTTCCATTTATTGTCAAGCTCCCAGAGCAAAATACTGTACAATCTTGAATGTACCCTATTGTAGCATCTGAATTAATATCTTTCATAGCTTCTATGGCCTTTATTTTCTCTTCTGCCAAAGTCTTAACCTTAATTAGTTCTTCTACACCACTTATTAACATGTAGTTCTTATTAGCATATTTAATCTTTAATACCCTAAATAATTCATTGTTATTATCATTAATTTCAACCATTGTATTTAATACTTTATTAATTATCTTCGTTATCAAAGGAAATTTACTCTTTATAACAAGGCCTATAATATCACAATCTCTTATATTCCCCTTTATATCTCCACTTTCCTTAACAGCTATTACAGCCTTATACAAGCTATGAAAACTATCCACTATGGCAGATAACTCTTCTAAATATCCTTTAAACTCAGAGAACTCACTTCTAATCTTTATGGTAGATGAAATTGCACTACCAATAATTTGCATATCTCCCTCTGACCAAAGACTACATCTTACTGCATTTCCCTTTATAATTATGGCATTTCCTGATTTAACCTTCATACCTTCTTTAACATCAGCATTTATAATTACATCGCCTATAAAATTAATATCCCCTGTAGTTATATCTACATCACTAAGAACCTCATGAACATTATTAACCTGAAAAATGCATCCCTTTACTTGAGGTTTTCCCTCCATTGTTGACACTATAGTATCTTTATCCTTAAATTTACATCCTGATTTCACCATCATATCCTTAACTTTTCTTTTCTTTGGTTGGATAGGTTGTGAAAATAGGTTAATACCTATGGTACCTTCTTTTCCTACAGTACGCTTTGCAAGGATATCATCTTTCTTCACACTTGTTATACTACCTATAGATTTGAAATCTACATTACCACTTTGGTCACTTTTAAATCCTTTATGAGTACTAGTATCAAAATATACTTCTAATACATCATCTATAGGTTCAATCGGTTCCTTTCCCCTAGCAACTACAACATTTTCTATCTTGTCCATATTTTTTATGTCATCTAACATCTTATTGTCAATCCCATAAACTATGTTCTTATCTTTAAGTTCTTTTAATAATTCATCTCTTGTATATTTAGGTGGAAACTTCTCTCCTTTTACCTTTGCATTTAATGTAATCATAGGTGCATCTGGTGTATCTTCTAAAGTGTAAATAACTTCCGGACTATAGTTTATTGATATACTAGCTATCATTTTATCTTCACTAATATTTATATTCAATTCTCTTATTGCCTTAGATTCATTAAAAATTATATCTATCTTACTTTCAGAGCTAACTCTAGCTCTTCCCTTTACTTCTTGTTCATCTACAAATAAACTAACATCCTTGCCCTTTACAATCCAAGGACCTTCAGAAATATTTTCTTCATCAGTAATAATCAGTTTGCCATCAAGTACTTTTGCAGTTCCCCTTAATGTCTTATTTTCCACATTATCACCCCTAATACATAATACAGATCATTTCCTTCTAAAATACAAAAACAATACTATAATATATTATCGTATTGTTTTTGACATACTTTACTATTTACTTGTTTTATAATTCTTTAAGTTTCTTGTAATTAATTCTTCAAACTTATCTTTTATATCATAAATTCTTTGATAAATTTTATCATATTTTATAATACCTTCAACTTCATTTATAGGTAGCACCTTAGGAGAAGTTCCAGATATAAATAATCCATCTAAATTTTTTATATGTTCATAATGAATATTTTCTTCTCTTACCCTTAAGCCCAGTTCTTCACAAGCCTTTATTATCTCACTTCTAGTTATTCCTGGAAGTACCCCTTCTACTGGAGCTGTAATTATTTCATCACCTTTGATCATAAATATATTGGACTTGCTTCCCTCTGTAATGTACCCTTTACTATTTACTAAAATAGCTTCATAACTACCACTAGCATCTATTTTTTCATTAACTTTTCCCCTAAAGGAATTATCTATAACCTTTGCATTAGGATTATGTCTTTCTCCAAAATAAAGAATAGTCTTTACTCCCTTACTATACATATCCTTAGTTGGATAAGAATGCTTTATAAAAAATATAAATAGATTATCCATATTTATTACAAGCTTTAAATTACCATTGTCAACTCTATTTAGAGTTATTAACTTTCCTATGTACTCCTTTATCTTATCCATAGATATAAGTTCTTCTTTTTTTTCTAACTTTAAAGAATTTTCAAGCCTAGCTAAATGTTCATCTAAAAATAGAGGAGCTCCATCTATAACCCTTATAACTTCATATATGCACTTACCTTCTACCACATATATATCTTGAAATTCCTCCCTTTCATAAGCTTCATCATTTTTTATAAAGTAATCATTTATACAATTCTCCATAATTATCGCCACCTTAAAATCTCTAATTCATGATTCTTCTTATAATTTATTAAATATCCCTTGCCCACTAACTTTAAAAGAGGTAAATCCGAAAGAGAATCAGAAAACATATAGGAATTTTTAAAATCCACTTCTATATTGTCTTTTTTTAGTTCCTCCATTAATCTTTTTACCTTTGCTTCACCTTTGCAATTTTCCCCTAAAATTTTAGGATTAAATTTTCCCTCATCAATATGAAACTTAGTTCCAATAACCTTATCTACTTCTTTTATACTATAAAATTCATTAACATAAAACTCAGGAGAGGCAGAAATTAAATATATCTTATAGCCCTTTTCCTTAAAGTCCTTAATTGCTTTAATTGCATCTTCATACAATATACTCTCTATCTTTTCCTTATAAAAGCTTTTCACTAGCTTCTTTAAGTCTTCCTCACTGGTTCCTGCTAAAAATCTTAAAAAATTCTCCTTAGTTCTTCCAGCATTATAAACCTTTAAACCATAAAAAATACCAGTTATTATATGTGATGGTAAATACCTAAGTAACTTCCTATCCTTCTTAAGCATATATTTATATAATTCTATAGAAGTCTCCTTTTTAGTTAATGTATAATCAATATCAAATATAGCTAGTTTTTCCATGTGAAATTGACCTACTTTCA
The DNA here is from genome assembly GCF_052067195.1 of Clostridium sulfidigenes. Lineage (NCBI taxonomy): Bacteria > Bacillati > Bacillota > Clostridia > Eubacteriales > Clostridiaceae > Clostridium > Clostridium sulfidigenes. The sequence goes on from NZ_JBQHQR010000018.1 coordinate 20,910, forward strand.
TGTTATTCTTAACCCTTGATCATCCATTCCATATCCTTCTTAATATATTGTTTCCATAGGAGAATATGGAGTAGCTAAGCATAAAAGCCGCTATATAAATAGCGGCTCTTAAAAGTTTAATTAGTTTTCACTATTTTCATTTGCAAGTAATTCTTCGTAATATGCTTTTGCTGCATCATACTCTGAATCTTCTGGTACAACAAGTTCTCCTACTTCATCATCACCAACTACTTTAAATAAGTATATTGAACCATCATCTGGATTTTGTACTAAGGCATATTCATTTTCTTCAAATAAAAATCCATCAACTATTTCACATTGAGTTACATTTCCTTCTTCATCTTCTAACTCAACGAACATTGCTTCGTGCTCTCCGCAACCACAACCACACTCTTCGTGATCATGTTCATGGTCGTGTCCTCCACAACAGCATTCATGACTTTCTTGCTCATGTCCTCCGCAGCATCCTGTTTCTTTTTTATCTTCATTATTTCCACAACAGTTATTTCCCATATTAATAGCCTCCTTAAATAATACTCCTCTTCATTGTACCCTTAATCTTCATATTTTAGAAGTGTTTTATAATATTTTAATACAAAGTTTTTATTTTCATCCAACAATTATCCTAATTTTGCATAGAGAAAAGGGCTGCCCCAAAACGGAGACAACCCTTTAAATTATTTAAAACTATTATTGAGCTGCAAGTTTTTTATAAGATTCTAATCTTTCTTTTGCATCTTGTTCAGTCTTAACAAATAATTCCTCAGCTACTTCTGGGAACATTTTTTGAAGTGATGCATATCTTACTTCGTTTAATAAGAAGTCTCTGAAAGATTCAGTTGGCTCTTTAGAATCTAAGCTAAATGGATTCTTACCTTCTTCTTTAAGAGTTGGGTTGAATCTATATAATCCCCAATATCCGCAAGCAACAGCTTTTTTAGATTCTAATTGAGTATTACCCATTCCTGTCTTAATTCCATGGTTGATACATGGAGCATAAGCAATTATTAAAGATGGACCTGGATATGCCTCTGCTTCTCTTATAGCTTTAAGAGTTTGAGCTTGGTCAGCTCCCATAGCTATTTGAGCAACATATACATAGCCATAGCTCATTGCCATCATTCCAAGGTCTTTCTTCTTAGTTCTCTTACCTGAAGCTGCAAATTTAGCAATTGCTGCAGTTGGAGTAGCTTTAGAAGATTGTCCACCAGTGTTAGAGTAAACTTCTGTATCAAATACAAATACATTTACATCTTCTCCTGATGCTAGAACGTGGTCAACACCGCCATATCCAATGTCGTATGCCCAACCGTCTCCACCAAAGATCCATTGAGATCTCTTAACGAAGAAGTCTTTGAATTTATATAACTCTTCCATTGTTTCGCAGCAAGTTTTGTTTGCTTCGATTAATGGAAGTACTTTCTTAGTAGCAGCTTTTGAAGCTTCTGCATTATCTTTATTCTCTAACCATTCATTTAAAGCAGCTTTTAACTCTTCATTACAACTTGTTGATACTGCTTTTTTAACTAAGTCAGTAAGTTTTTCTCTTTGGTGATTAGCACCTAAGAACATACCTAAACCGAACTCAGCGTTATCTTCAAATAATGAGTTAGCCCAAGCTGGTCCTTTACCTTCTTGATTCTTAGTGTATGGAGTTGAAGGAGCACTTCCTCCCCAAATTGAAGAACATCCTGTAGCATTAGCTATCATCATTCTGTCTCCAAATAATTGAGTTATAAGCTTAGCATATGGAGTTTCTCCACAACCTGCACAAGCACCTGAGAACTCTAGAAGTGGAGTCTCAAATTGGCTACCTTTAACTGAAGCAACACCTAATGGATTTTCAGGTTTTTTCATTTTAACTGTGAAATTCCAAGGCTCTATTTGATCCTTTTGAGTATCAAGAGGTTTCATAACTAAAGCTTTTTGTTTAGCTGGACAAACTTGTGCGCAGTTTCCACAGCCTGTACAATCTTGAACAGCTACAGACATTGTGAATTTTAAGCCTTTAAGTTGTCCGCCTTTTGCATCTGCAAGCTTAATAGCTGCTGGTGCATTAGCAAAATCTTCTTCTGTTCCAATAGATGGTCTTATTGTAGCATGAGGACATACATAAGAACATTGGTTACATTGGATACAATTTTCTGGAATCCATTCTGGTACGTTAACAGCTATTTCTCTCTTTTCATAAGCAGCTGTTCCATGGTCAAAAGTACCATCTTCTCTTCCTTCAAAAGCACTTACAGGAAGTTTGTCTCCTTCTTGTCTATTCATAACTTCAACGATGTTTTTAATGAAGTCAGGAGTATCCTTCTTACATTCATTTATATCTTCTGCATTTTTCCAAGCTTCTGGAACGTTAACTTTAACTATAGCATTAACTCCAGCATCTATAGCATCGTTGTTCATTTTAACAACTTTTTCACCTTTTTTACCATAAGATGTTTGAACTGCATCTTTAAGGTATTTAATTGCTTCGTCTACTGGAATAATTTCAGCTAGTTTGAAGAAAGCAGCTTGACAAATCATGTTAATTCTTCCGCCAAGACCAATTTCTTGAGCAACTTTTACAGCGTTTATTGTGTAGAAGTTTATGTTATGCTCAGCAATATATCTCTTCATTGATGCTGGTAAATGTTCTTCTAAATCTTTCTCATCCCAAATACAGTTTAATAGGAATGTACCACCATCTTTAATTCCAGCTAATACATCATAGCTATTAACATAAGATTGGTTATGACATCCAATGTAGTTAGCTTGATTGATTAGGTATGGAGATTTAATCTCTTCTTTACCAAATCTTAAGTGAGACATTGTTACTCCACCAGATTTTTTAGAGTCATAAGCAAAGTATGCTTGAGCATACATGTCTGTATGGTCTCCTATGATTTTTATAGCACTCTTGTTAGCTCCAACTGTTCCGTCAGATCCTAATCCCCAGAATTTACACTCAACAGTTCCTGCTGGTGTAGTAGCTATAGTTCTTGTAATGTCTAGTGATGTATTTGTAACGTCATCAACTATTCCTATAGTGAATCCATTTTTAAGTTCTTCTTCTTTTAAGTGATCGAATACAGTAACTATTTGAGATGGAGTAGTATCTTTTGAACCTAATCCATATCTTCCACCAATAATAACTGGTCTTTCAGCTCTATCATAGAATGCATTTCTAACATCTTGATATAATGGCTCTCCAGCAGATCCTGGCTCTTTTGTTCTATCTAATACAGCAATCTTTTTAACTGTTGCTGGCATATGTTTAAAGAAGTGTTCTAATGAGAATGGTCTATATAAGTGAACTTTAACTAGTCCAACTTTTTCTCCCTGAGCTGTTAAGTAATCAACTGTTTCCTCAGCAACATCACATACTGAACCCATTGCAACAATTACTCTCTCTGCATCTGGTGCTCCATAGTAATTGAATAGGTGGTAATCAGTACCAATTTCTTTATTGATCATTTCCATATATTTTTCTACAACTCCTGGAATTGCATTGTAGAATGGGTTTGAAGCTTCTCTAGCTTGGAAGTATATATCAGGGTTTTGAGCTGTTCCTCTAGTTACAGGATTCTCTGGGTTTAAAGCACTTGCTCTATACGCATCTACTGCATCCCTATTTAAGAATTTTCCTAGAGTTTCATAGTCCCAAGTTTGAATTTTTTGTATTTCATGTGATGTTCTAAATCCATCGAAGAAATGTAAGAATGGAACTCTACCTTCAATAGATGCTAAGTGAGCTACTGGAGCAAGGTCCATAACTTCTTGAACGCTATTAGTAGCAAGTAAAGCAAAACCTGTTTGTCTTGTAGCCATAACGTCTTGATGATCTCCAAATATGGATAAAGCTTGTGCTGCTAATGCTCTAGCACTTACATGTAAAACACCTGGAAGTAATTCTCCAGCAATCTTGTACATGTTTGGAACCATAAGTAATAATCCTTGAGATGCTGTGAAAGTAGTTGTTAATGCACCTGCTTGTAGTGAACCGTGAACTGCTCCAGCTGCGCCTGCCTCTGATTGCATTTCCATTATCTTTAGCTTTTGTCCGAATACATTTTCTCTACCTTGTGCTGCCCACTCATCACAGTGTTCAGCCATTGGTGATGAAGGAGTAATTGGGTATATAGCTGCTACATCAGTATATGCATAGGCTACGTGAGCTGCGGCGGTGTTACCGTCCATAGTTTTCATTTTTCTCATTGTAAGCAACCCTCTTTCTTCTATAAATATTTTATTAGCAAACTCATAATCTTATTTTTTCTTTGTGAAAATGCTATCATGAATTCACTTATATTTAGCTATTTCTCTAAGACATATTAATGCCAAACTAAAGGTTTGGTAATGTTTAACATGACCTTACATTTAAATTATACCTTAATTTTATTAAAATTCAACCCTAAAAATTAACACACTTTGTTAAGTTTTTAATTAATTTCTAAGGGAAATTCATCCAGAAAATCCGGTATAACCACGGAATAATTTTCACTTTTTAATTTATTAGTGAAGGATTCAATATTTTTTCCTTCACCATGAACTAGAAATATTTTCTTAGGTTTTTCCTTCATACTACTTACCCAATTATATAGTCCTGCCTTATCTGCATGACCTGATAGTCCATCCATATAATAAACTTTTCCTTTAACCTCAATGTTCTCACCTTGGAGTTTAATTCTTTTATTTCCTTTTAATAATTTACTCCCAATGCTTTGGTTCCCTTGATAGGAGGTAATTAATACACCACACTCTGGTCTAGGAAGATTATTTCTTAGATGGTTAGCTATTCTCCCCCCATCATAAACTCCTCCAGCTACAATAATTATGGATTTTGATTTAACTTCATAAACCTTCTTTCCATCATCACTATTTTCAACAAAATGCAGTCCTTTAAAATTCAATGGATCATCACCTTTTTCTATAAGAGCCTTAGCCTTCTTATCAAAGTATTCTTCATACTTTCTAAATATTTTGGTAATTCCTGCTGCCAAAGGACTATCTATATATACATTACAGCCCTGCACCTGTCCACTTTCTATAAAACTATTTAGCATGTATATAATCTCCTGGGTTCTTCCTAAGGAAAAACAAGGAATTATTAAATTACCATCACCCTCCATGATATCCTTTACAATTTCTAGGAGTTTTGCATAATTATTTTTTTCTTCATGCATCTTATCTCCATATGTACTTTCAAGGATTAAAAAATCTCCCTGGAGTTCTTTTTCTGGATTATTTAAAATATCTCTATTAATATTTCCTATATCTCCAGTATATATCAATTTAATCCAACTTTCACCACAATTTTTGATTAAAATTTCACATATTGCAGAACCTAATATATGACCTGCATCTCTAAAAATAACTTTTATATCCTCTTCCAATAGGATTTCCTCATTATATCCGTAGGTATAAAAACTTTTTAGAGCTAGTTCCACATCCTCTTCATCATATAAAGAACTTAAAGCTTTAACTCCCTTACCATGTCTAGAAAGATTTTCAAAATAAGTTTCCTCCTGTTGAATTCTAGCAGCATCCTTAAGTAAATACCCACATAATTCCTTAGTAGGCTCAGTACAAATTACCTTCCCTTGAAATCCTAACTTAAAGAAAAGAGGTATCCTACCACTATGATCCACATGACTATGAGATAACACAATATAATCAATTTCCTTAGGATCCACATTCAATATATCATTACTATAAGACTTTAAATCATTACTTTGAAATAAGCCACAATCTAAAAGTATTTTTTTATTATTAACAGTAAGTAAATGACTAGAGCCAGTAACACACTTAGTAGCTCCTAAGAACTTTAACTTTATCTCCATAAACACTTCTCCTATCTTTCATATTGATTAATATATTTATTATTATTCACTAATACCATAGGATTTTATGTATGGAGCCTTCACTATATAAAAATATCCCTATATAACTATTTATATAGGGAAAATTTTATATATTTAACTATAAAACTATTTAACTAGTTAACTAGTTGTTGTCATAGTGCGGGTTTCAGGGTTTTTCTTATTTTCTTTTACAGCTTTCAATTAGATCTATTATTTTTCCAAGGCTGTCCCTTTGTTTGCTTTTGCTCATGTTTTTAATATAAGTTTCTTTGTCTCTATTAACTTCCTCAATAGCTTCTAAAAGAGTCAATGCATTTAAATTTTCTTCCTCTATAACTTTACTATATCCTGATTTACTAAAAGACTTGGCATTTAAAATTTGATCCCCTCTACTTGCCTTAGCTGATAGTGGTATTAAAATATTAGGTTTCTTTAAAGCTAAAAGTTCAAATATAGTATTAGACCCTGCTCTAGAAACTACTATATCTGCCAATTGCATTAAATCTGATAACTGTTCTTTAATATAATCAAACTGAGCATATCCCTCAACTACATTAAAACTCTTATCTAAATTACCTTTTCCACATAGATGTATTACATTAAAAGTTTTAAGTAGGTCCTGTAACGCTTCTCTAACACATTCATTTATAATTCTTGAACCTAAGCTGCCACCAGTAACTAAAATTACAGGCTTATCATCTTTAAATTTACAAAATTCCTTAGCCTTTGTTTTACTGCCCTTAAATAGTTCACTTCTAATTGGTGAACCTGTAAGTACAGCTTTCTTTTTATTAACATGGTCCATAGCCTCTTCAAAGGTAACACAAATCTTTGTTGCATAGGGCATGGATATTTTATTTGCTAGACCAGGTGTAATATCTGACTCATGTATTATAATTGGAATTTTATTAAAATAAGCTCCTAACACCACTGGAACTGATACAAATCCTCCCTTTGAAAAAACTATGGCCGGTTTTTCTTTTTTTATAATTGACTTTGCTTCAAAAACCCCTTTAATAACCTTAAAAGGATCTGTAAAGTTCTTTACATCAAAATATCTTCTTAACTTACCACTAGAAATACTATGATATTTAATTTTTTCTGCTTCTATAAGTTTTCTTTCTATTCCATGTTCAGTACCTATATACTGTATTTCATATCCTAGCTCCTTTAGCTTGGGCACAAGTGCGATATTGGGAGTTACATGTCCAGCTGTTCCTCCACCTGTCATAATGATTTTTTTGTTACTCAATTTAAAAGTCCTCCTAAAATTACCTAGTAAAAGCTTTAATAGCTTTAAAATATTAAAAATAAAAATATCTAAGCCTTAGACGAGTATATGTAATCTCGCTAAAGCTAAAAATAATGTTATTACTATATAGATTTTATAGATTTTTATTATGATATGTTTTTATTATATTAGATATATTATGCTCCTTATTAAGTTATGCCACATATGAAGACAAATGTAAATATAAAATATGAATTTTATATTAAAAACTATTGAATATATACATAAAAAGGTAATTGCTCATAATCTTTCATATGTTACCACCCATTCTCTTAAATAATCTTCTTATATCCGGGTACAATACTATTATCAAAACAAAGGAGGTGAAAATACATGTCAAACAATAATAATAATTCTAATCAACCAGCAGTACCTCAAGCTAAAGCAGGTTTAAACAAATTTAAAATGGAGGCTGCTCAAGAAGTAGGAGTTAATCTTAAAGAAGGATATAACGGAGACCTAACTTCTAGAGAAGCTGGATCAGTTGGTGGTCAAATGGTTAAAAAAATGGTTGAAGCTTACGAAAAAAATCTTTAATCAAACATTTGTAAGTAGCGTGTGGTAAGTTTATTATTTAAGAAGTTAGCAAAATTTGTTTAAATAATAAGAGGTTCACATTAATATGTTTGTTGACTTCTACTAATTTATTGGAGGAGGAATATAAAATGACAAGCAAAAGTAGATTATTAGTACCAGAAGCTAAAGCAGGTTTAGACAGATTTAAGATGGAAGCAGCTCAAGAAGTTGGAGTTAACCTAAAAGAAGGATATAATGGTGATTTAACTTCTAGAGAAGCTGGATCAATCGGCGGACAAATGGTTAAAAAAATGGTTGAAGCTTACGAAAGAAATTTATAGGATATATTAATATCTGAATAAATTATTTAATAGTAAGTAAACCCTAAATAGGAGATGCACCTTATAGGTGCATCTCTTTATTAATGGGATTTTAACTTTTAATTGACTTTCTTATATAAAACTTTTAATTACCTTTTACCTCTTATACTTTTAGTTGCATTTTATATCTTTAAGTTTTAATTGCACACTTCTTCTTCCCATATATTCATTTATATCTGGCTGAAATAATATATTTAGAAATAGAGCCTTTGGTCTTATATACCCATTTCCAATATCTCCATATTCATCACCATAGATATCTTTTAAAATCTCAATAACTTCATCTCTTTTATTGAAATATAAACCGTCTATCAGTTTATTGGTACCTTCCACATTAAATCTAAATTTAACATGCTGATATTCACTTCCTAAAAATCTTATATCTGCCACTAAAACTCTATTAGCCTTTAGAATTGGCGTTGGATTTCCCTTTCCAAAGGGCTCTAATAACTTGAATTCTTGTACAACCTGTTCTGTTACATAATTTAACTTTATGGGAGAATCTACTCTCATTTTAGAAGCAAGATCTTCCTCACTTAAATAACAGTTTTCATTTAATAATTGTCTAAACCTTGAAATGTTTTTTTCTTCTATGGAAAGTCCTGCTGCCATTGGGTGTCCACCAAACTTGCTTAGTAGATCCTTACATTTTAGCATTTCTTCAAACATATTATATTCTTCAATGGATCTACCTGAACCTTTTGGCATATCTTTTCCCTGGGTTAAAATGAAGGTTGGTTTTCCATACTTTTCCTTAACTCTGCCTGCTACAATTCCTGCAATACTCTCATGGATATGCTGGTTATATACTACAATGACTCTATCATTTATCAAAGAAGACCCTTCTATGTCAGCACAAACTTGCTCCACACTTTCTGTGGTAAGGTCTTGCCTTTCCTTATTAAGATTAAAAACCTTTGTAGCTATATCCATAGCCTGACCCATATCTTCACAAAGTAGTAGATCTAAGGATAGCTCAGCAGTTTCTAGCCTTCCTGTAGCATTGATACAAGGACCAATGTTAAAGCCTACATTATAACAAGTTACCTCATCCTTTATATCAATTATATGTTTTAAAGCTTTTATTCCTAAATTTCTTGTATTAGAAAGTATCTTTAGCCCTTCCTTTGCAATGATTCTATTTTCATCCATCAAATCTACCACATCACATATAGTGCCAATGGCAGCTAATTCTAGAAGATCATCAGTATTTTTATCCTTCATATTCATAGCTCCATATAAAGCTAAAGAAAACTTATAAGCCACACCGGCTCCACATAAAAGTTTAAAGGGATAATTACAATCCTCCTGCTTAGGGTTTATTAAGGCATCACTACTTGGAATTACCATCTTTCTTTCTCCATCTATCTCCTCAAAGGGAAGTTCGTGATGATCTGTGATAATAACCTTTAAGCCAAGTTCCTTAGCTCTTTTTACCTCTTCTATAGCAGAAATCCCATTATCGCAACTTATTATAAGATTAAAGCCTTCCTCTGCTATGGTCTCTATTCTAGAAATACTCATACCATAGCCTTCATTTTCCCTATGTGGTATATGATAAGCTACTATTCCACCACAGCTTTTTATAGCCTTATAAAGAATTGCAGTACTAGTAACTCCGTCTGCGTCATAATCTCCGTAGACCATAATTTTTTCCTTATTATTTATAGCCTCCACCATAATCTCTATGGCCCTATCCATATCCTTCATAAGATAAGGATTATATAGCTTATTCAAAGAAGAATTTAAAAATTCATCTGCCTTTTCCTTAGTATCTATTCCTCTATTCATAAGCACCCTAAGAGTAATAGGAGTAACCTTTATATCCTTAAGTAGCTCCTTTAAAACCTCCATAGAGCACTGACTATCTTTCCAAACAGTATTCACCAAATCACCTTACCTTTAATTCCTTATGATTCCTATTGTTTCCTTAATAAATACCTTATCTATCACACTAAGGATTTCTTCTTCTGTACAATTACTTAGGTTATAAAACTCATTTAAAAGTAATTCTCCACCACTGTGCATTATTTCATAGACAGCTAGGTGCATAGATAAAACTATGGATTTCTCTAGAGCTAACATTCTCTTTAAATTTTGACTCTTTATATATTTTTTAAAGAAATCTTCAGTAAATATGCCCTTTAAAGCTTTTACTTTATCAATGTTTTCTTTAATTATCTCTCTAACCAAATCAATATTTTCCTTAGAGGTAGATAAAGTTATGGTATATAGTTTTATGCCCTTTTCTCCCTTAACCTTTCCTTGAATATCATATACTAATCCTCTCTTAGTTCTGATTTCATCATAGAGCAAGGAGCTAGTGCCCCCTGCAAAATATTCATTAAATAATTGAAGTAAGGTAACTTCCCTTTCACTTAGGTTATGAATGGGAAATATATATTGAACCTTGCATCCATTAATTGAGAGATTCTCTTCAATATACACTCCAGCCTTGGGATTCTCGTAAAGTGAAAAAGTCTTTTCTTCTTGACTTTCCCTTGATGAAACTCTTTCAGAGCTCCTTTGGGTGAAGGATGATTTTACCCCTTCTAGGGCTTCTATTTCACAGGTGTTATGCGTTAATAAAGGTTTTGCATTTTTCAAGGATGCTATTTCACCTTCAATAATTTCAATAACCTCACTTAGGTCTAAAGAGGTTACTACAGAAATTACACAGTTATCTAGGGTGTAAAACTTCTCATGATACTCCCTTATCTCTTCTAAGGTTAGAGCCTTTATAGTTTCTTCTCTACCTATGATTAACTCCTTTATTCTTCTTTTTTCAAAGGTTTCATAGAATAAAAAATCTTCACAGTGCTGAACTACATCATCACTCCACTCCTTAAGTTCCTCTATGATAACTGCCATTTCTTCCTTAAAACCTTCTTCTTTAAAGGCTGGATTAAATACTATATCAAAATATATATTAAAGGCATTTTTAAAATCTTCCTTTAAGGAGCTTCCATAATAAACTACATAGGGATAATTAGTCATAGCATTATGAAATCCTAGGTACTCATTGCATATCTCATTGATTTCCTTCTCGCTTTTACTATGGGTACCCTTAAATACCATGTGTTCTACAGCATGGGCAATGCCAAGATTATTAGAATTTTCACTATTAGCTCCTGCTTCTAACCCTATGGTAAAAGAAGTTATATTTCCTGGAACTCTTTCATAAAGCAACCTAACTCCATGTTTTAAAAATATCTTATCCATGCTACCCCCACTTTACTTCTATTACTTAATTAGCTCTACCTTTTCTATAAAGTCATCATCCATAAATACAATGACATTTTTACCTCTACCAGCTCTATTTTGAATTGGTAAGGCTCCTAAATCCACTATGTTCTCTTGACCATTTTGGGTAGTTATTTTCAGGTTTTCTTCAAATAAATCTACGCATAATTCATTATTTTTATTTGAAATAGCACCGCTTCTTGCTTTTGCAAAGATAACTTTATCATCATCCTTTAAGCTAATTCCCATAACTCCAGTGGCATTTTTCCCCATGACATTTATAGCTTCTAAATCAAATTTAAGGCACATACCCTTTCTTGTGAAGAGTAACCCTTCTCCTTTGTCAGCTTCAACCTCTACTTTAATTAGCTTATCCTCCGGAGTCTTAAATTTATATGCTGAGATATTAGTAAAATCACCAGTGAATTCTTCTATATTAGTTTTCTTTACTACACCCTTTTCAGTAAAGAAGTAGAAATTTTCTTTAGAGCTTCCTCCATTATCTACAGATATTATTGCAATCACTGGATCCTTGGAATTATAACCTTCAAATAGCTTTTCCAGTTCAATACCCTTTTTATCTATGTTTTGTATCATTAAGGCTGACATTTTAAATAACTCTCCACCAGCTGTAAATAGGAATAACTCACCGTTAGAGTTTGATGTAGTTATAACCGGTTCTCCGCTTCTTCTACTGGAAGTTCTTAAGATCCCCTTTTTATTAACAGTTATATAGAACTCTTTATAATTAAATTCATCTACATAACTACACTGAGTTATACTATCTCCATGGGTTAAATTAACTATAGGTTTTCCAACTATACCTCTATCCACTGGCTCTACCTTAGGCTCCTGTGCAATGAAGTTTAATCCCTTAGCAGTAGTTATTTCAATAAATCTTTCTTCTCTATCTTTATCTACTAATTCAGCACTTATCAATTCTTCATCCTTTTTAAGCTTAATACCTTGAAGTCTTGAATTATTAGTAATAAACTTGCTAAGTTCAGTTTTCTTGATAAGACCTCTAGAGGTCATAAGAAGCACATCCCTAGTAATAGAGAAATCCTGTACTACAAAGGCATTTACTATGTGTTCCTTATCTAAATCTAGAGTTCTAATAAATCCTTGAATTCTCTCACCCTTGTCTCTCCACTTAAACTCAATTAAATTTGCAACCTTACATTGATACATATTTCCCTGATTTGTAAAGATACATAGGGTATCTCGAGTATTACATTCAAAGAAGAATCTATTAAAGTCTCCTTCTCTATATTCTATATCCTCAGTATTTTGTGTTGTTCTAATAAAGGATTTTAAAGCAGTTCTCTTAACATATCCATCCTTAGACATGGTTACTACCACATCTTCCTCTACTATAAGTTCTTCTAACTGAATATTAGCATCACTATCATCTTCTAAAATAGTAGTTCTCCTTGGGTCATCATATTTTTCCTTAACCTCTAGAAGCTCCTTTTTAATAACTTTAATAAGCTCCTTTTCACTACTTAATACCTTCTTAAGTCCCTTAATCTTAGTCTCTAATTCCTTATGTTCCTTTTGGAATATCTTAATTTCAAGACCTGTAAGTCTATAAAGCATCAACTCTAAAATAGCTTCTGCTTGAGGGTTAGTAAAGCCAAATTTGCTTATTAAATTTTCTCCTGCATCCTTTTTAGATTTAGATGCCCTAATAGTTTTAATTATTTCATCCATGATTTCAATAGCTTTAATAAAGCCTTCAACAATATGGAATCTCTTTTCTGCTATTTCTAGCTCTCTTTTTGTTCTTCTTGTAACAACTTCCTTTTGATGTTCTATATAGTATTTAATTATAGTCCTAAGTCCCATGGTCCTAGGCTTTCCACCAGCTAAAGCCACCATATTAAAGGATATATTACATTGAAGCTCAGTTCTCTTAAATAGATATTTAAGGACTCTATCTGCCGTTTCTTCTGTAGTGTTTTTCTTAAATTCTACAACGGCTCTAATACCATTTCTATCAGATTCATCTCTAATATCCGCAATGGCTTCCACTGCTTTGCTATGCTTTTTATCCCCTGTTAAATCAGATATGGCTTGAAGGAGTTTAGCCTTATTTTTTCTATAAGGAAACTCTGAAATAACAAGACCAAGTCTACCATTATCCAAGGTTTCAAAATGAGTTTTAGCTCTTAAAACCACTTTTCCTTCCCCAGTTTCATAGGCAGCCACTAAAGAATCCTTTCCCATTAGTATTCCACCAGTAGGTAAATCTGGTCCCTTTATGTATTCCATAAGTTCTCTAGTGGTTATTTCCTCATTATCTGCATAGGCAATGGCTCCATCAATAACCTCTCCTAAGTTATGGGGCGGAATATTGGTAGCCAATCCTACAGCAATACCAAAGGCTCCATTAACTAAAAGATTTGGATATTTTGCAGGTAAAACTGTAGGTTCCTTTTCTGTATCAGAGTAATTATCCATCATATCAACTACATCTTTATCAATATCTTTAAGCATTTCTAAGGCAATGCCAGATAGTCTAGCTTCTGTATAACGCATGGCAGCTGCACTATCTCCATCTATAGATCCCCAGTTTCCATGACCATCTATAAGGGGCTTTCTTGTAGTAAAATCCTGAGATAAAATTACCATGGCATCATAAACTGATGTATCTCCATGAGGATGGTACTTACCTAGAATATCTCCTACTATTCTGGCAGACTTATAATATGGCTTATCTGGGAATGCCTTAAGCATATAAGCTCCATATAAAATTCTTCTATGAACAGGCTTTAGTCCATCCCTTACGTCTGGAAGAGCTCTATCCTTTGATACTTCTACAGCATAGGGAAGATAGTTCTCTGGCATAGCCTCATCTATAGAAACATCTATAATATTATTATCTATTGGAATTGGTTCTTTTTTCTTTGCCATTGTAACACCTCCTAAAATTCACCGTGATTGTACATATAGTTTCTTCTTGGCTCTACCACATCTCCCATGAACAAGGAAATCATCTTTTCAGCCTTAGCAGCATCCTCAATGGTAACCCTTTGAAGAGTTCTAGTAGCCGGATTTAATGTAGTATCCCAAAGTTGGTCTGCATTCATCTCTCCTAACCCTTTGTACCTTTGAATCAATGCACCCTTACCAATTTCCTTCTTAGCCTTATCTAGCTCTTCATCATTATAAACGTACTTACTAACCTCACCATTTTTAGTGATTTTATAAACCTTATAAAGAGGTGGTAATGCAATAAATAAATTTCCATTTTGAATAAGTTGTCTCATATATCTATAAACATAAGTCATCCAAAGGGTTCTGATATGATATCCATCCACATCGGCATCACTTAGTATAATTATCTTTCCATACTTTAATTCCTCTGGTTTAAAGTTTTCTAAAACTCCAGTTCCTATGGCAGTATTAAAGATTCTAAGCTCTTCACTAGCAAGAACATTTTCCAATTTTTGTTTTTCCGTATTCATAATCTTACCCTTAGAAGGCATTATGGTTTGGAATCGTCTATCCCTTGCTTGTTTTGCAGAACCTCCCGCAGAATCTCCCTCCACCACTATAAACTCAGTAAATTCTCTGTCTTTCAAAGTACAGACAGCTATTTTTCCTGCCAGTGGTGCAGTACCATTTCCTATCTTTTTCTTCTCTGCTTCATTTATTTTCTTAATTTTCTCTCTTCTAGCTGCAGCTGAAATGGCATTATTAATAATTACAGTAGCTAGTTCTTTGTTATCCTCTATCCATTCACCTAGCTTAGTATAGGCAAGGTCATTCATTGCAGAATAGGCTTCAACATTTCCTAGCTTAGTTTTAGTTTGACCCTCAAAGACTGGATTTGTAATTCTTACCTTTACAATGGCAGTCATACCTTCTCTAATATCGTCCCCTTCAAAGTCCTTATCCTTTTCCTTTAAAAGATTTAACTTCTTACTACCTTCTTTAAAGGCTCTAGTCATACCAGTCTTAAATCCTGTTTCATGAGTACCAGCTTCCTTTGTGGGAATATTATTTACATAGCTAGCAATATGCTCTGCCGTAGAATCTGTAAACTGTATGCATATTTCTCCCGATACCATAAGTCCATTAATTTCTCTCTCTCCTTGAAAAATTATTGGCTCTTTGTGAAGGACGGTTTTACTTTCATTTAAATAATCTATAAAGTCTAAAAGGCCTCTCTCTGAATGATATACCTTTTCTACAACATCATCTTTCCTTGCATCTCTTAGAATTAAGGTAATCCCTTTATTTTGAAAGGATAGCTCCTTTAATCTTTCATCAATTATTTCAAACTTATAATCTACATTTCCGAAAATTTCACCATCTGCTAAAAAAGTTACTTTAGTACCAGTTTCATTAGACTTTCCTACAATCTTCAAAGGTGTAGCTGGGGTTCCCGGCATGTCCCTTTTAAGTTCTTTGTCATATCCATAGTGAAATTTTTGCAGATAAATATTTCCTTTTTGTTTAACTTCTACCTCTAACCACTTAGATAGAGCATTTACAACAGCAGCTCCAACTCCATGAAGTCCTCCTGAGGTCTTATAGTTATTATTATTGAATTTACCTCCTGTGTGAAGTTCTGTATAAACCATCTCCACCCCAGATTTATTTTTAACAGGATGTATTCCTGTAGGTATTCCTCTTCCATTATCTTCTATAGTAACAGTTTTATCCTTATTTAAAGTAACTATTATCCTGTCTCCAAATCCATTGGCAACTTCATCAATAGAGTTATCTAGTATTTCCCATATACAATGGTGCAGACCCTTAGTACCCGTTGAGCCAATGTACATTCCAGGCCTAACCCTTACTGGCTCTAATTTTTCAAGAGATGTGAGATCTGTAACTTCATAAGTACCTCTATTATTCTCCTTTTGCGCCATATTATCCCTCCTTAAAAGTTGAGTTACATTTGTTATTGTATAACTTTATTCCAAAGGAGTAAAGTTTTTTCTTGAAATTCCAAAACAAACGTTCTTATTTTTGCGGTATTTTTTTATTATTTTTCTAATTACTTGAATAAAATTCTATCCCTTTAATGAACCGCAAAGTTCTTTATTTAAAATATAGTAAATACTAAAATTTTACATGAAAAAGCCTATAATTACTGTTCTGCTATGCTTTCGTAAAATATATTGCTAATCTTATATGGAATATATAGCATGTGCTTTAATATTATTGTTAGGGAATAATATTAGTACGTGCTTAAGGTTTATTAGATTAGTTTATTTTACAAAAGTCTCATAAACATTAATTATAAGCTTTACTTAATATACATATTTTATTCTTCACATTTTAAATTATCTATAAAGCTTTTTAATTCTTCTACTCCTTCATCTATGGAGTTTATCATAAGCTTTTTGTCATATTCATACTTATCAGAGCTGTGAGTATATAGTGGGTCATAGTACCTTACCATAAGTTCCTTAACCACTTCTTCATACTGATCATTATTAACCATATCACAATATATTTCTATGTTTTTTTCACTGATGTGTTTCTTTAATCTTCTTAGTGCATCACAAATTTCTTCATTACAGCTATTATTTTTAGTGTATTCATCAATTATTATCTTACTTCTAAAATCTATTGGAGCATCTACAAATATGTGAAGTCCCCTTTTCATATCAGAATGTATATATTCCGGAATTAAAACCCTTCCTATCCTTCTACTTTCTGCTTCAATGAATACATATTTACCCTTAACAGCCTTTAATTCCTCATAGATATTAGATTCAAACTGCTTTTGACTAGTACCATCACCAAGGCCTACAGCACCTAATATGGAGCCTCTATGATTAGCACATCCTTCTAAATCCAATACATCATATCCATCAGCTCTAAGTTTTTTTAAAATCTCAGTTTTTCCAACTCCCGTATTACCATGAAGTACTATATAGGTAACTTTTTCATTAACCTTAGGCAACTCCTCATTTATGAAGGCTCTATAGCCTTTATAACCATCCTTGATTCTGCTAACTCTCATGCCAAGGGCACCTAAAAGATCTGTAATAGATGCACTTCTCATGCCACCTCTAGCACAAAATAATACTACATTTTTATGTTGTTTTTCAAGCTCATGAATTTTATCATATATATAAGGTAGTTTTTTAGATACTGTCTCTACCCCTAATCTCTTTGCTTCCTCAGTACTTTTTCTAGTATATATGGTTCCAATAATTGCTCTTTCTTCATCATTAAAAAGAGGAATACTTACTGCACCGTTAATAGTAGCCTCATTAAATTCTCCTGTACTTCTCACATCAACAAGGACATAGTCTCCAGTTAGATCTTTATATTCTATGGTTTTTGACATAATCATTCCTCCAAATTAAGTAACATCTTTCCATAAGAAGTCATTTGTTTTACAATGGCAAAACTTCCTATAATTTTCTCGTAAACAACACTTGCAAACCATAGTAAATTCAAATAACTACAACTCTATCTATTCTATATTGTAATGATTAATATGTCAAACTAGCGATAATCCTACTAATCTAATTATCCCCTTTAACCCAGCTATTTAAACATGCTTTAATATCTTCTGTAACCATATCCCTATTTATTTCATTTAATATTTCATGTCTTCCACCTTCATATAGTTTATACCTTAAATTTTTAATACCTAAACTTTTAAAAGTATCAACTAGAGATAATATTCCCTTGCCATAGTTTCCTACTGGGTCCTTATCACCACTAAACATGGTTATAGATAAGTTCTTTGGTATGCTAGCAAGATTGTCCTTTTTATGTATAGCCTTCATTCCCTTTAAAAAATCATAGAAAAAGGATACTGGAAACACTCCTCCACAATAGGGGTCTAGAATATATTTTTCTACTTCCTCTTCGTCCCTACTTAACCAATCATATTTAGTTTTTTGATTCTCTACTAGCTTATTATAATTCCCAAAGCCTAAATCATCCATTAACCTTCCACTAGCTCTTCTACCCCTAAGATTCATTATAACCTTTGACAAAAATATACCCATATTCATTGAAGCATTAGGTTTACCACCAGTTCCAGATAAAATTACACCCTTAACGGTGTCTCCATATATCTCCATATACCTTTGAGCTATGAAAGACCCCATACTGTGACTAAAAATATAAATATCTAGTGATGGGTTTTCTTCTTTTATAAAATTATTTATTTCACGTTGATCATGGACCATGTCATGGAATCCATCATTATCGCTAATATATCCTAAAGCACTTAGGTTTTCTGCAGATTTTCCATGGCCTCTATGGTCATCAGCATAAACTATAAAACCATCCTTAACTAATTCCTTTGCAAATCTATCATATCTGCTACCATATTCAGCCATACCATGAATAAGTTGTATAACTCCCTTAGGTTTAACACCTTCATCTAGCTCCCATTTGTATAAATAAATCTCTTTTCCATCTCGCATTTTTAACTTCATTTCTTTATATGTCATAATATACCCCACCCAAAATATTTTATTTAAATAATTTTCAAATAATTCCCTTATAATAAATTATATATAAATTTTTTTCGGCTGACAACAGTTCAATAAAAAAATCGGTATGATAATTGCTAAGCAACACATACCGATACACAAATGATTATATAGCTATTTCTATACTTTCCTTAGAAACTTCATTTACTATATTATTTATCCACTTGTTACTTCTATATCTTCTAACTACAATAATACATTTTACAATTTCCTCTGCTGCAGTAACTGAAACCACCAAATATATTGGAAGATGTAATATAAAAGCTGCAACAAAAGATAACGGGATTCCGATGCCCCATAGGGTTATACCCTGTACAATAGCACCATATTTAGCATCACCGCCTCCTCTTAAGATTCCAACTACCAAAATTACTGTAAATACTCTAAGAGGCATTAGAGCAGAGTATACATATAGAATCCTTAAAGAATTTCTTAGCACTTCCTCAGAAACTTTAAACACAGTTAAAACTATTGGTGAAGTTATAGCTAAAACTACAGCTAATATAACTCCTGTAATCAAAGAAACTACACATAGTCTTCTAGCATAAAGTAATCCTCGTTTTTCTCTTCCAGCTCCAATTTCTTTACCAATAACTACCACCGCCACATTGGCAAGTCCAAAGGTTATAATCATAAATAGATTAAAGATGGTTGTACATATTTGTATAGATGCCGTAGCTTGAGTTCCTATTCTTCCATAAATTACTGCATAGGTTAGGTTCCCCAACCCCCAACAAGCTTCATTTAAAAGCACTGGTATCATAGTTACAAATACACTTTTAGTCAACTCCCTTGTAATATTAAATAAATCTTTAGCTTTGGCAGCTAAAATATTCTTAGAAGTATAGGTATATAGAACTAAAAGTGCACATTCTGAACCTCTAGCTATTATGGTGGCAATAGCTGCCCCTCTAACTCCCATTGCTGGAAAACCTAATAAACCAAATATAAGGACAGTATTAAGAACTCCATTTACAACTAGCCCTAAAAAACTAGCTAACATTGGAAGTACAGTATTTTCTACACTCCTTAAGGCAGCTGCATAGTTAAAAGATATAGCTGTAAAGATATAACTAAAACAAACTATTTTTAAATAGCTAGCACCTATCTTAATAACTTGAGGATCTATGTTGAAAATTGAAATTATTTTCTCTGGAAATAATACTCCTACTAAATTAAAAACAGTGGTTATAAGAACACTACTTATAATTCCAATGCCTAAAACCTTCTGTATATTATTTTTATCTCTCTTCCCCCAAAGTTGAGCTATAAAAACTGCACATCCTGAACTTATTCCCATTATAAATAAGCTAAATATAAAATAAAATTGATTAGCAATACCTACTGCTGCTAACTCTACTTCTCCAACTCTTCCTATCATCAAAGTATCTAACATATTTACTGAGGAAGCTATTAGGTTCTGCAATATAATTGGTAAAGCTAGAAATAATACCATCTTATAAAATTTCTTATCATAAAATAATTCTTTTAAAGTTTTCTTAGTCATAGACATTCTCCTTTCCGGCAAAAAAAAATACCACTTTGAAGGTTATCAAAGTGGTTTGCTTCAGCACTTGTATAATTTAAAAAATTACACTTCTATTTAGTTTTACAAAACTTAATTTCCTATAAAATTATAGATAATTTAAACCATACTGTCAACTATTACGAGTTAAAAATTTATCCCTTTCAAGTTAAAAATTCATCCCTTTTACTTACACATCATCAAATTAAGGATAACTCTGTCTGCATCAGCCATTCCAACTACCCCTAAATCTGCCATGTTCTTTATAGTTCTCTCCACATCCTCATGAACAATTCCATCATGAGATGAAACTTCTACCCCTTCCAATGCAAGGGCTGCGCATAGCACTGATGTACCTACTGCTGTAGAAATTTTTAGAGCACATCCTGGCTTTGCTCCATCACAGACCATACCAGATACGTCTGCCACCATATTTTTTATAGCTTTATTTATAGCACATAGTTCTCCTCCTAGCATATAAACAATGGCACAGCTAGCTCCAATTGAAGCTGCAACTCCACATCCACATAGAGCTGAAAGTCTTCCTATAAAGCTTTTTACATGAATAGTTATAAGATCACTAAGGGCTACGGCTCTAACTAAAGTATCATCACTAACTCCTAGTTTTTCTGCCGCTGCAATTACAGGTAAAGTAGCTGTTAATCCTTGGTTTCCACTACCTGCTGTACTCATTACTGGAAGTGTACATCCATCCATTCTTGCATCAACACCTGCAGCAGTTAATCCCATAGCATAGGTTTGAAGTGAATCTGCAAACATCTTACTGTTCTTTCCATCTAATAAAATTTTTCCTGCTTTAAGTCCATATTCTTCATTTCTTCCGGCCTCTGAAACTCTACGATTCATCTCTATACCTTCCATTAAGAACTCTATATCCTCATAGGGTACAGTTTTTATGAATTCATATATATCTTTAACAGATAACTGTTCCTCGTCTCCATTACCCTCTGTAGCTACAGTCTTAACCTCTTCGATTTCAAACAATATCTCTTCATTTCTAGTAATTAAAACTATATTGTTATGTTTATTTTTAATTATTACAGAAGAGCTATCATGGCCCTTATGTCCAATAACCTCTACATAAAGTTTTTCTGGTGCTTTAGTAAGGTCTATTGTAACCTTACCCTCTGCTATATATTCCTTTGATTTTTCAATATCTGATTTAGTAACATCCTTTAAAACCTCTAATCCAGCCTCTGCATTGCCACCAATAGCTCCAAGGGCTGCTGCAATGTTTAAACCAACCATTCCTGTACCAGGTATTCCTACTCCCATACCATTTTTTAGAATATTACAGCTAACAAGAACCGTAACCCTATCTGGAACTCCTCCTAAAGCTTGACTACATTTCGCAGTTGCAAGGGCTAGAGCTATGGGCTCTGTACATCCTAAGGCTGGTATAACTTCTCTTTTAAGAATATTTATGTATGTATTTTTCATTATTAACATCCTTCCTTAATAGACTGTTTTTAATTTAACAGCTCTTTAATTTAAATAGTACATTAATATTTAGGCTCTGTTGAAATTAGGTAATGGTTTACATTATGTGCTAACCTTCTCCATTAGGTTTTAAAGTTTTTTAACATCCTAATTATATCAAAGGGAGGGCTTTATTTCAATATTATTAAAGCCCTCTAAAATATTCTGGTTTAAAGTTATTTTGTCCTGCTAAAAAACCTTCTATATCTGAAAGTAATCTTTCCTTTTCTTTACCTAATACTGCAGCTAGTGGTGCATAGTTTGATGCATGATTGCTTCTAAATATACAATTTGTAAGATCTAGTTCTTTAACAAGGTGATAAACCTCCTCCATTACTTCCCTAGGATTTAAAAGCATAAGAGCTCCTCTTTTTATTTCTTCATATATAGGTGCATCTTCAGGAGTCATAAGGGTTAAAAGGCCTAGATAATCTGGATCTATGGCATTAATAACCTTTGCTGAGTTTAAGGCATGATTTTTCCAGTTCTCTACCCCACCTAAGCCACTTATTAGAGTGCAAGATAGTTTTATTCCACTATCCTTAATTTTTCTTCCAGCCTGAATAAGTTCCTTTGAGGTTGCTCCCTTATTCACTTTAAGCAGAACCTCATCATCTCCGCTTTCTATACCTAGATATACCATTGCCAAACCCTTACTTTTTAAAAGCTTTAGTTCTTCTGGAGTTTTAAGTAAAATAGACTTGGGACTAGCATATACAGTAATGCTTTTACATTCTGAAAATAATTCTTTAATTTTATCCAAAATTGTAATAAGTCTTTCTGTAGGCATGATAAGAGCATCACCATCAGCTATAAATATTTTTTCTATATATCCATACCTCTCCCTAGCCCAAACTAAATCCTCAATTACCTCTTCTAAAGCTCTCATTCTAAACTGCTTTGCCTTATACATATTACAAAAACTACATTTGTTGTGAGAACAACCAATGGTAGCTTGAACTATTAAACTTCTTCCTTCACTAGGTGGTCTATAAACTGCACCTTCATATCTCATAAATTTTCCTCCTTCATATATAGAAATCCTTATCCTAGGATATATCAGCTCTTTCCTCCACCTTTAAATAAGAAGGGAATACTAGAGCTGATAGTCATGGAATAAAAAAGGAATACATCAAAATTTAACTAACCTTAATAGTTAGCCTTTAATTCTGATGGATCCCTTAATTTTTTAACAAATAGTCATGGTATACACTACTAATCATTAATATGTTCATGATTTTTCAAGTGATTCATGCAATATTCCTTATGTCCACTACATTTTGAACAATATCTAAACTCCATATTAGGGTCATCTCTTTCAGTTATTCCACATACAGTACATCTATGACGTACATAATCTTTCATCTCTATGACTTTAAATTTTTCCTTATTCCTCTTAACTTTCTTCTTAGTTTTAAATAACTCTATAAAGTCTTTTCCAAAGAAAATAAAGTAGTTAGCTAAAGAGGCAAGGATCATGAGTTTTATTCCAACTCCACCCATTATAAACTGTTGTGCCAAAAGCACTGCATTTAAAATTCCTAAATACTTAACTTTAACTGGTAAAATGAAAAATAGTAAAACTTCATGGTTAGGATATATAGATGCAAAGGCTAAAAATAAAGTTAAATTTATAAATATCCCTGTAGCAGGACTACCTCCAATTAAAGATACAATTATGGTAGCAATCATCCCTACTAAATAATATATATTAAATTTAAAGCTTCCCCAAGCCTGTTCTAACCCCATACCTATAATATAATAGAAATAAAGGGTAAACAGTATCCAAAAGGCACTGGTTGCTGGTGGAATTAAAATAAAGGTAACTAACCTCCACAATTGACCTGCCATTACTGCCTGAGGTATTAACATTAGGTTTGCCTCTAACCCTGGATTTATAACCTCTAATAAAAATACAGCCAAATTAGCTGCTACAATGTATTTCATCAATCCACTAATGGCATACCTGCCATATTTTCTCTCTAATTTATTTAACCACTTCAATATAATCACTCCTATAAAAATGCAATGAAATTTATCAGCTTTCTTACATTTTACCATATTTTCTCTCTATAGCCTATTCCCTAATAAAATCTTTCATGTAAACATATTATTAAGTTTGTAATTAGTATTGGCTATGAAAAAAGGTATGGAATATAACATTTTTTATATTATATCTCATACCTTAATAATATACCATAATCTATTATTATATACTAAATTTATTTTAACATTCCAAGGAAGTTATCAGCAAATTCATCTGCTAGCTTAAGTTCTTCTTCACTTGGTACAAAGTTAAATTTAAACCCTGGATCAATTACATTAAATTTAAGGCTCTTTAATCTCTCTGAAAGCATAGGCACACTTTCTCCACTCCAACCATAAGATCCAAAAGCTCCAGCAATTTTACCTCTATTTACAATAGCACTAACATGAGCAAGTAAATTCCAAGCTGGCTCCACTGCATCTTGATTTATAGTAGGAGAACCTACTAATATACCACTTGACTTTTCTACAAGAGATACAAGTTCCTCTAAAGGTGTAGTTGTAATTTCATGAACTCCAGCCTTAATTCCTCTTTTTTCAATGGCATCCTTTAAATGATTTGCAACCTTTTCTGTATTTCCATAGGCAGAAACATAGAATATTTGGATGTTTTTTTCTTCAATAACAGCTTCCTTAGCCCAAGTTTTATATAAATTTTTATAATACTCTCTATCATCAATATGAATTGGACCATGGCTAGGAGCAATAATTTCAGTTTCTATATTTTCAATCTTATCAAGGGCCGTATTAATAAATTTTTTGAAAGGTCCCATGATAACATCAAAATAGTATTTCATTTCAGTTTCATAGTTTCCAGAACAACTATCAGTAATGCACCCACTTGGTGAATAGTGACATCCCATAAAATCACATGTAAATAATATCTTTTCATCTGGTAAATAAGTAAATATACTATCAGGCCAGTGAAGATTTGGTGCATTTACGAATCTTAAGGTCTTCTTTCCTATAGATAGCTCTCCTGAAGCATCTATAGAATTAAATTCCATGTTTATAATTCCTTTAAGATATCTTACTGCAGCCTTTGATCCAACAACCTGAGCTTCTGGATATTCCTTTAATAGCTCCTTTAATGAACCACTATGATCAAGTTCTGTATGCTGAACTACAATATAATCTATTTTTTTATCACCAATAATAGATTTAATATTCTTTAAATATTGTTCAAAGTATCCATCCTTAACTGTGTCAACAATAGTGATCTTTTCATCTTCAATTAAATAGGAATTATATGTAGTTCCCATTTTTGTTTCCATTATTATGTCAAATACTCTAAGTTCAGGATTATTAACCCCAACCCAATGAACTGAATTAGTTAATTTTAAAGGTTCCATTTCATTACCTCCGCATTCATATTATCTTCCATACTTACATATTAACAAACAATTATTATCTATTGCAAGATATTCTGCATTATTTTAAAAATTTTTTATAATACAGAAAGAATATATTCAAACCATTTAAATCTCTTATCTTTTGATAATATATATTATTCTGTTTTAATTATCAACTAATACAGTGTATCAGCATCTTGTATGTTTCTCCCCCAAATATATTTCTCTTATATATATATTTTCCTTATTTGTATTTCTCTTATATATATTTCCCTTATTTATATTTCTCTTATATATATTGTTCCTCTTTCACTATATATTATAAGAGAACATATAAATATAGAATTAAAATTTTAATCCAGATATCTTATCTAGATATTTTATCCATATATTTTTATCTAGATATTTTTATTCAGATATATTTTATCCAAATATTTCAAATTTTATATTTACACAAACTAACGTTTGTGTTAAAATTTTTTTATCAGTTATGTTTCCACTTTTTCAAAAAAATGCATATATATTATTAAAGTATTTTAGGGGGTTATATCTATGGATTATTCCAATTTAAAGAATCTTATATTAAAAGCAAAAAATAAAGACCAAACTGCAATGGAAGAATTGATTAATGAATACAAATACCTAATAATTAAACAAGCTTCAAAGGTTCATGTCCGAGGCTATGAAATGGAAGACTTAATTCAAATGGGAAACATAACCTTAATGCGTTGCCTTGAAAAATACACTCCGGAAAAAGGCAATTTTACAGCTTATGTATCCTATGCAATAAAAAATAATTTTAATTACCTAATTAGGCAAAGAGCAAAAGATAATGAAGTACAAACCATCGAAGCCCCAATTGAAACTAACCTTAGAATAGAGGATACTTTAATAGCTGATGCATCAACTGAAGATAGTTTTATAGAAAAAGAAATGTATAAACTTATAAAAAGAGAAGTGGACAACCTCCAAGATAACTTAAGAGATCTAATAACCTTCATATACATAAATTGTGAAGGCAACCTAAAAGATTATTCAAAATCCAGAAACCTAAACTATTCAACAGCAGCAAAAAGAAGAACCGTAGCTCTTAACAAGCTAAGGTCCTCACTTAATTCTTTATGTGTATAAATACTTTCAAAATAATAAGCAATTTAAATAATTCCTAATGAAAATTATTATTCATGACAAGTTAATCATTTGAAACCAAAATTTAATGGTTTCTGCATTGATTAACTTTTGTCATTTCTAAGAATTTTCATATATATCACAAAACTACAATATTATTATGCATATCTACTTTAGCATATCTACGTTAGCATATATACTATGTGTATCCACTTTAGTATATCCTACTTAAATATCTCCTTTAAACCTTCGCTGATAGTCTTGGCTACTTTTTCGTTTCCAGCTTCATTTAGGTTCATATTATCTACAGTATAATCAGCTATGTTTTCTGCTTCTATTCCACTTTCATTAAATAAGTCTATTACTGGTATAGAATTTTTATTACATACTTCTTTAATTGCCATGCAGTAATCCTCTAGACCAAGATCAATGTCATTTTTATCAGGATAGCTTGGCTGTCCTTCAATATATCCATGCTTTAATGGAGTTAGAAATACTAGTTTTGCCTCAGGCTTAGCCTTTTGTGCTGTATTTATAACCGCTTGCACATCTCCGTAAAAGGATTCAACTTCTCCCCCATCATCTTTAGTTCCTAGAGCTCTTCCTTTAGTGTAGTCATTAGTACCTACCATAATAATTATAATATCTGTATCCTTAAGGGCTTCTCCATTAATTAAGTTAAGCATACTACTCATACCTAAGCCATTATTAGAGTTATTTGTTACACTTTTTAAATTCAAAAGAGTTTTTACCTTTTCTTGATATGTACTTCCTTTTGAAACTCCATCTCCAAGAGAAAGTAGATTTTTTCCTTCCAAAATGAACTTTTCTTCACTTCCTTTGATTTCTCCCTCTACATTACCTTCTTTTTTCTCTTCTTCCGGTTTAGATGTTTGATTTATTGAGCTTTCATATAGCTTCTTACTTTCTAAAATCTTTTCTTTTTCCTTCTTAGATCTATTTATACCTAAAGCCAAGGTAGCAATTAACGCAACGGATAATACTATGCATAATATGGTTTGTATCCTATCTTTTCTCATATATTCCCCTCCTTACCAGTATATTATATCCTATATTTGTATGTTTTCAAAGTAATATTTGAACCCATAAAATGGAACGGGGTCAGACCCCCTCCCATTTTATGGGTGGGGGTCTGACCCCGTGGTATTAAATGGTATTTACTGTGCTATGCAGCTTTTTAATGAGTTTACTGCTTTATCTGCAATTCCGCCACCAGTTCTGATGATTATATTTCCAAATCTCTTATCTAACACAGTTTTTTGTTCTGTTGTTAAATCAACTCCTGATAAAACTACTGGTGATCCATTTAGTGCTGCAACTGGACCTGCTGCTAGAGCATCTATTAGTTGTAGTCCTTTTGCTATATATGTTTTATTTACAACACTTCCATAGAATTTATCTATAACCATGGCATTAGTTGCATATCTATCTTTTCCACCTAATCTATTTTTTGATATATTTGCTGAAGTGATTCCATTAACTTTGTTTAAAACACTGTCAGCTACAACGGTAGTACCACCTATGATATAAGCATTTTCTAGGGTCTCTCCTTGTAGCCAACTATAAACTTTAGTTGGAACTTTATCCTTTTCAACTAAAACTATTGCCATCTT
This sequence comes from Clostridium sulfidigenes, assembly GCF_052067195.1. NCBI lineage: Bacteria > Bacillati > Bacillota > Clostridia > Eubacteriales > Clostridiaceae > Clostridium > Clostridium sulfidigenes. The sequence goes on from NZ_JBQHQR010000018.1 coordinate 48,852, forward strand.
ATCTCTACCTGCTACTGAAGCTATGGATAGAGCATCTGCTTGACCAAGTCCATTACTTATAACTACTTTACTTACATCATAGCAGTTTTTATCAATATATTTAGCAATCTCTAAAGATGTATCATATCTATCTGTTCCACCAATTCTTTCTACATTAGTTACGCCTAGTGCTTTTAATTCCTTTATTACATTATCATTTACTACAGTTGCTCCACCTACGATAATAGCATTTTTAGCGCCTAATCTCTTTATTTCACCTTTAGTTCCTTCTGGAAGGCTACTTGCTCCTGTTAAAAGTAAAGGTGCTTTTTTAAAGGTTGCTAGTGGTGTTGCAGCTAATCCATCTGCTAAAGCTCCACCATTTGCTATCATTACAGTGTTTGCAGTTGTAAATTGACCTTTACTTAGTCTAACTGCTGTATCATATCTATCAGTACCTATTAATGCATTAACTTGTACATTTCTTGCAACTACATTAATAACTCTAGGTATACTCACTTTATTTCCATCGCTATCTGTTACTGTATAAGTTAAAGTGTATTTACCTACTTTATTTGTATTTATGGTTCCACTAACAGCTATTTTAGAAGTTAAACTTCCATCTTCAAGATCAGCAGCTGTAACTCCAGCCTTTGTATCAAAGACATTTCCTACTGTTACATTCTTAGCTGTAGCTCCTGAAATAACTGGCTTTTGTCCTTTATATGCCACTCCAGTTGAAGCAAAACTATTCTTTATTGCAGTAATCTCATTAGATCCTTTTCCATATAAGTCTGCAGCAGCTTGTGCAAGGCAATATGCCGCTTGCTGAAAATTAGTATCCGGATGCATGTACTGAGTTAATGCTCTGTAATATATCTTTGCAGTCTTATCCATTCCTATATTTTTAGCTATATTATATGCTGCTTTATTGGGAATTCCTGAATTATCATGAACTCCACCATAATCACCATCTTCTGTATTAGGAAGACCAGTAACGTAATTATCCATATGAGCTGGTTGACCATATAGGGTAGGGTCTGCTAAACTTCTTAAGGCATCCCCCTGAATGTTAGGAGTATAAATGTCATCTCCTACAACCCAATCAGCTGGATCAAATTTCCAAGTTCCTCCATTAGCAACATTATACTTATTATAACTTGAAATAAGAACTCCAAACACGTCAGCCATAGATTCATCTAATGCACCTGGTTGATACTCATAGACAAGCCCAGCTGTATACTCTACTATTCCATGAGTCATTTCATGACCAACTACATCTAAATCTCCACTTAGATATGTAAATTCTTCTCCATCTCCATCACCGTAAAACATAGAACCACTAACACTTACACCATCAATAATTGCATTACCTAGCCAAAAAGCATTGTTGTAATCAGAGTTAAAGTGGGTATGAGATTCAATAATCATACCATTATCATCAATACTATTCCTATTAAATAAATTTTTATAAAAACTAAGTACCTTATCTGCATTATAATGAGCGCTAACTGGAGCTTTATCATCTTCGTTTGTAAACTGTCCTGTACTATTTGAAACTACCGTTCTTTTAGTAATATCAATATCTTTCTTCATATCATAGTTATATATGTTACCATGATTGGTTAAATTAATCATTTGATATTGATCTCCTGATTGATTTAAATTTAGCTCTCTAGTTTCTCCTAGAACATCAGTACCTGTTCCAGTTACTGCAGTGTTAAATCTTATCTTATTTTCTGTTTTAATTACCTTGCCAGAATTTACTTCAACAAAGACATCGTAATTTCCTATGGTTGGCTCCATAAAGAAAATATTTATCTTGTAAACTTCATAATTCACGCCATCTTTGGTTACTATTATCTTATCAGTAACTTTTGGTGTATTTTTTATTGTTTTATCTTTAAATTGACCTTTTGCTATTTTAATAGCTTCTTCAGGAGAAATATCCTTACTACCAAGAGTAGTGATTTCTTTATTTTCTTCTAGATTACCATTAACACTAACTATAACTCCGTTTTTATCATAGTGCACATTTATTAAGCTGTTATCCACTTCTGTTCCCTCAATAACTTGTGCAAACTTTACAAAAGTATCTCCTATGTCATCTTTATTTACTTCAAGAACCTTTAGTTCCTCTTTTGCATTGTCAATTCCAAAGATGTCTTTGTTCTCCTGTAAAAATTTAGTCGCTGAGCTTTCGCTTGGAACTTTTTTATCAGAAAGCTCTCCTGATAAAAAGACTTGTCCATCATTTTCCTTTAGTTCTACTGTCTCATCACTTAACTTCTCAAGTTTCTCTATAGCTTGTACTTTTTTTGCTTCTTTATCTACCTTTAATTCTGCAGCAAAGGCAGGTGCCGAAACAGTACAAGTTAATGATAAGCCTAAAATAAGTGAAATAAGTTTTTTTCCCATAATTATCCCCCATCTCTCTAGTAAGTTGTATAACCTTCATAATAGAATTAAACTCCATATTTACAATATTATCATAAATACATAAAGCATATAACCACTTTTAGGATACTTTCAGGTTGATTTTAAGACATTTTAAGAATTTTTAGGATATCTTTGGGCTATTTTTAGGCTATTTTTAGAATCTATTAGGCTTTTGGGGTTAGACCTTTTAGACTTTTTTGTTTTTATAGGCAATATATAAACCTATATCTAGTATCAATTTCAAAAAATTTTAGAATTGCTAGCTAATAAATAATAATTTAATTGGTTACTCTATATATGGAGGTGAAATTTATGAAAGTAAAAGAAATCATGTCAAAAGATGTTGCTTGTTTAACCCCAGAGGATTCTATTGAAAAAGCTGCTCAACTTATGAAACAATATAATGTTGGTTCCATACCAGTATGTAGTAACAAAATGATAAATGGTATAGTTACTGATCGTGATATTGCTTTAAGATCTGTAGCCTCAGGTCAGGATTCAGCCCAAACAAAAGTGAGAAATATCATGACTTCAAACCCTACTGTTGGGAACCCAGAAATGGATGTTCATGATGCTGCTGAAATAATGAGTAGAGAACAGATACGTAGACTTCCAATCGTAGAAAATAATAGTCTTGTAGGTATTGTTTCACTAGGAGATATTTCCCTTGAACCTATTCTTTCTGACAATGCCCAAGATGCTCTTAAGAGTATATCTGAACATACAGGTAACCAAATGTAATTTAAAGTTGGGGTCGCACCCTTTTTTTGGAAGGGGGTCAGACCCCCTTCCAAAAACTGTTAGGGGGTCTGACCCCATTACATTTTTTTGACCCCATTACATTTTATTACATCCTATCTAATACCATTATCAATAAATACCTTGTATGATTTTCTTGCATTTATTTCTCCAAAGTAAGAAAGTATTCTTTCTGTATTTATTATTTTTTCCTTTGATAATCCCAAATACGTACTATAACTACTCCATTTATAATCTTGGACATTTGTTACCATATTTGCTCTTAAGGGATTTAAGTGTATGTATCTACTAACCTCTAATATATACTTATCTTCTTGTATTAATTCAGATCTGTATCTTACTTGAAATAGGTGTCCTATCAAATCATACTTTCTATTAAAGTAAATAGAATACAGCATGTTTATCTTTTTTACGATTTCCTCTGCACATAACATGATATATTGCTCCAGTATACCAAATACGAAGTTTTCTAGCCATATATAATCTCCTTTTATGGAATTTTATTCCTTTAGATTATATCCTTGGATATTTGTTTTAAACATTTAAAACAAATATCTTTAAATAGAAAAAAGAAGAATATTAAAAAATATCCTTCTTCGAATTGGAAAAAAAATCCTCGGGGTCTGACCCCCTGGATTTTTTTTCCTTGGGGTCTGACCCCCTTACAAATTTTGTTAGGGGGTCAGACCCCCTTACATAAACTTGACGTCCTTACATAAATTTACTATTAGCTCCACTACTCTTTCAGTGGATTTACCATCTTGATATTTAAAGTATTTATTTTTAAATTCTTCTACTTTATCAGAATAAGGAACTTCACTTAAAGTGCTTAAAATAGCCTGTACTATTTCTTCTTCAGTTTTACAGATAGGGCCTGGCATAGTTTCTTCGTAGTCCATGTATATTCCACGTTCTTTTTTGTATTGTTCTAAATCTGGTACAAAGAATATCATTGGCTTTTTCATTATTGAGAAATCAAAAATCACTGATGAATAATCTGAAATCAAGTAATCTGCAATGGAAAATAATCTTTTTATACTTTCACCGTTTCCATCAATAATACTTTCATCATTGGCAATTACTCTGTCTCCCAAGGAAGGATGAAGCTTGTATATTATTACATACTCATCTCCCAACTGTTCCTTTAGATATTGCAAATTTATATCTTGATATTTTATATCATATATTGGGTCTCCTCTGAATGTAGGTGCATAGACTATAACTTTTTTCCCTTTTATACTTGGGAATTTCTTAAGCATATGTCTTTTGTACTTTCTCATCTTTTCTTTAGAAAAAAGATTGTCTGTTAAAGGAATTCCTATAGGGAGAACACTATCTTCACTAACCCCAAAGGCAGTTGAGTAATGCTTTTTCCACTCTTCTGAAGTAGCTAAAACATAGTCATAATTTTTTATTGGATATTCTCTCTCTATATCATTCCCAAACTTTTTAATAGCACCACAAGCATGCCAAACTTGTATTACCTTTACTTCCTTTTTCTTAAAATTAGATACAACAAAATTATTATAATCTAAAAGCACTACCTTTGATGTATTTACATGATACACTTGCTTCATACAATTAAATAAATATGCTATATTTCCCTTTAGTGAATTTTCATAATTAGTGAGTATATATACTAATTCATAGGAGTTCTCTTTCTCTAATTTCTTTGAAATAAGTTTAAAATCCCTCTTCAATTTATCACTACAATAACATATGAAGGTAATTTTATTGCTTTTCACTTTAAGGGGATATGTTATTAAATTCACCACAGCCAATATACAATACACTATTATATTTTTCATTTTAATCTTTCCTTTATGATTAATTTCTCAACCACCTTTTGAGAAGCATGTCCATCTTCAAACTCATGGTATTGATCAATAAATTTCTGAAGAGTATCCTTATAAGTTTCAAATATGTTCTTGTCTTTTATTGCTTCTATTAACTCATTTTCATTTTCAAATATTGGTCCTGGCAAATCCTTGTTTACATCTAAATAAAAACCTCTTAATTCCTCTTCATACTCTTTTTTATCATACATATAGAAGAGTATAGGTCTATTTAAAATAGAGTAATCAAAAAATGTGCTTGAATAATCCGTTATTAAAATATCACTTACTACATATAATTCATTAATATCATAATTTTCCGGGAAAATATATAGGAAATCCTCTAAACCCTTAGAATCAAACTTATTAGCAATTAAGTAGTGTGGTTTGAAAATTACTACCCAGTCTTTGCCTAAGTTTTCATGCCACATATTAAAGTTTACCTTTAGCTCAAAATAATAACCTTTATCATTAAACTTATTATCCCTCCAAGTTGGACAATATAATATTACCTTCTTATCTTTAGGTATATTTAGTCTATTTTTAATTTCTTCTATTTTCTCTTCAGTTATATTAACTAAAAAATCATTTCTTGGATATCCAGTTTCAATTACTCTTTCTCTTTCAATATTAAAACAACTCATAAATTTTTCAGTAGAATGTCTATTAGGAGAAAGTAAATAATTATATCTAGCTACATCTACATCGTAGGACTTTAACATCTCATCTCTAGTTTGCTTAGATCTAAAAAATGTTGTTTCCTCTGCCACAGAAATATCGTGGGCCAATCTCTTTAAAGGAGTCCCATGCCAGCATTGAATATATACTTGATTTTTCTTCTTAATGCAGTACTCAGGCAATTTAGAATTTATTACCCAAAACTTAGATTTTGCAAGATAATAAAAATACTTAAGGCCTCTATACTTAATTACCTTGGCACCTTTAATTTCTATATTTGGATTTTTTAATGCCCAAACATATTTAAAGTCATTAAATTCCTCTTTTCCTTGCATATATTCATATACATACTTAGGATTGCACAAATAGCCTCTACCCAAGTGAGCCACAAATAGTATTGTTTTTTCATCAACCTTTATATGCTTATAAAGACTTTTATAAACACATGTTACAAAAAAGAATACTACCTTCTTTAATGTTTTAACTATATTCATATCTCTTCGTCTCCTAACTCTTTAACATAATTATACAATATTTTATTCATATTACAACCATTATTGTAAATTTTATGAAACTCTTAAAGAGGGTTGTCTATAACAACCCTCATCTTTAAAATATTCCCATATGAGACAATTCTTCATAGATATTTTCATACACCTTTTTATCATCAATTGTATCAAAGATAGTGTATCTACCTTTTCTTGTTTCAGGTGCATAGTCCATAACCCTTAAAAATTCTTCTCTTGTCAATTTAGGAAGACTAATTTCTAATCTCTTATATATATCTATTATGTTTGAATAATCTTCCTTATATAGCATTAAGGAAATTATTGTACCCAAGGCTACTTGAATTCCATGGGGCGCCCTTCCACCTAATACGTAATCAATGGAATGACTAATCATATGTTCTGAACCACTACAAGGTCTGCTAGTACCTGCCATTTCCATAGCTACTCCACTCATTATTAATGCATAACTTAAAGTCTCCAAAAACTTATAATCATCCAATGACATTTCTTCTCTAGTTATTATAGATGCAATTGAACTTTTTGATAGCATTACAGCAAAATCATTAATTTTTTCACCATTATATTTCTTTGCCAATTTCCAATCCTTCAATGCCACTATATTAGATATTAAATCTCCCACCCCTGATTGTTTTAATATAAGAGGTGAACTTTTAATTATATCTAAATCAATTAAAATTGCAGTAGCAGGTTCACAACCACAACTATTTGTAATTCCGGTTTTATCTTTTAGAACAGCTATAGGTGATGCTATTCCATCATGAGCTAAAGCAGTTGGCATACTTATAAATTTAACTCTACTCATAAAAGAAACGTACTTACATATATCTAATACTCTACCTCCACCAAATCCTATTATTAAATCTGCCTTAAAATTAAATACTTTTTCATTTAACTTACTAACTTCCTTTATACTATTATCAGTGACACAGAAAATATAATTATCTTCTCCTAATTGGTTAATTATAAAATCTATCTTATCCTTATAAACATTAATTAGATTCTCATCAACAACAAATATATACTTAGAATATTTAATATTTTCTTCTTCTAAAATACTTTTTATATCACTAATAACGTTTCGTTCAACTTTAAGTAGATTTGGTAATTGAAACTTATTTTCCAACGTAATCGCCTCTTTATTCTTATTTTATGTTAAATTGTACTACACTATCTAGTACTCTCTTATAATCTTCTTCAGTATCTATTTCAGTACATTTAAATTCATTTACTTCTTTTGCATTAACTTTAATATTATCAAGTATATTATTTATTGCATCTTCGTAATAAATATTAACCTCTCCATTATTAACAAGTCTTTTTATCTCTTCAAATGTAGCTTGTGCTTCATTCTTTTCAAATTTTAAAATTCCTATATATTCACCAAAACCTTCTTTAGGTGCTATTTTCTTACTAACTTCTACTATTCTATTACCATTTACTTTTACTTTCATTTCTTCTTCATCTAAAACTATATTTGTGTTTACAATCATAAAGCTATCATTAGTTTTATCAATATCCTTTAATATTAATGGATTGTATATGATATCACAATTAAATAATATAAATCCATCTTTTAATTCTTCTTCACAAAGATGAACTGAGTAAATATTATTACTTGTATTGTACTCTGCATTATATCTTAAAGTAATATTTAATTCAGAAAAGTTTTCACTAACATATTCACTTATTTTTTCTGATTTATAACCTGTTATTATTAAGATTTCTTCAATACTTTCCATTGCTTTAATATCATTTAATATTCTTCCTAATAAAGTTGTATTCTCAACTGGCAATAAAGCCTTTGGAATTTCCTTAGTTATATCTCCTAATCTACTTCCCATGCCTGCTGCTAAAATTACTGCTTTCATTTATTTCTCCTCCAATAAATCCATTTTATATTTATATTTTACATTTATATTTTATTTAAATACTGTCTCATAAACACGCTTAGCTGCGTATCCATCATCTAGGTGACAGAATTTATTATAGAACGCTTCTTCTTTTTCTCTATATTCTTCTTTTACTTTTGATATATTTTCTAAAGACTCAATAACTGCTTCAGTAGTCTTTACCACTGGACCTGGTGCCACTTCTGGTAAACTAAAGTAAGCTCCTCTTAAATCATTTGTATACTTATCTAAATCATAGGCAAAGAAAACCATTGGTCTTCTTAAGTTTGCATAATCAAACATAGTTGACGAATAATCTGTAATCATTACATCTGATACTAAATAAAGCTCTTGTATGTCACAGCCTTGAGACATATCATACACAAACCCAGCATAATCAGAAACATTAATTGTATTCGCAATTAAGTAATGCATTCTTAGAATTAAGATATACTCATCACCTAGAGCTTTCATCATCTTATCCAGCTCTAATTCCATAGTCATTTTATAATGACCTTTTCTATAAAAATTATCCTCACGCCATGTTGGTGCATACATTACCACTTTTTTATCCTTAGGTAAATTGAATTTATCCTTTAATTGATTAATGTATTTTTCATTATTTCCTTTATATAAAATATCATTTGCCGGATATCCATAAGGAAGCATTACCTTATCAAAGGAAAAGGCTCTTTTAAATATCTCTGCAGAATAATTATTTTGAGCAATAAGATAATCCCATCTTCTAGAGTTTCTATAGAATTTTTCTTTATAGTCATTAACATCTTTAACCCCTGGCATACTTGCATTAAACATATCATTACCTAAGGTCTTGTATGGTGTACCATGCCAAGTTTGTAAGTAAGAAACCTCTGGTCTTTTAATTATTTCATCAGCTTGTCTTGCATTAAACACCCAATAACCAGCTGTAGCCATGTAATAATAATATTTCAAAGTCTTTCTCTTAACCTTTTTAGCTCTACCTATTACCTCATCCTCAGTATTATTTAAAATCCATATTAATTCATACTTTTTATCTAACCCTTGCTCTACAAAGTAATTATATACATACTTAGGATTTCCTGATACATTTCTTCCTAGAAAACTTTCAAATAGCACCCTTTTCTTTTTAACTGGGCATTTTAAGAATATATCATTATATAATTTTAAACATAGATTTTTATATTTTTTACTAGATTGTACTATATCATACTTACTAAAGAAAATAGAATATCTATTAATCTCAGATACGACATTTTTAAACTCCTGAGTATCAACTTGTGTATATAAAGTTACTCCCTTTAACAGCATCTCATCTACGAAATCCTTCACATTATCACACTTATAATGACAAACATAAGTTTTTTTACCCTTTTTAACAACCTTGCTACATGACAACTCTGTATTTGTAGTTGCAACATTAGTTTTTATCAATCTTGAATTCAATAATTTATCAACATTCTCTTTAGTTCTATATTTTATTTTTAACTTATTCTTTCCAACATATATTGATAAAATCTGATCTATATTTATTTCGCTTTCTACTGATAAAGCTAATTTCTTTTCAACTTCAGTAAGGTAAGCTTTTATTAAAATATTGTCTCTTCCGCCTCTTATCATCTCAGAAAGTATAATATCATCTTCACTATTTTTATAGGATATATCTTCACTTACTAAAACTTCATTATCCTCTAACATCTCTATCTTTAAATTCCATTCCCCAGAAAATGCTCTTTTTATATCCCCTATTTCTTCGCTGCTAATTACATAGCTAAAACTTCCTTGTACTACTTCTAAGGAATTTGCAATAATTATACTGTTATCTGCAGCACTGAGCTTAATAACAGTTTCCACCCCTGGAACCTGAAAAACATCTATAGTAGCATTAAGGTTTCCATTAATTATTATATTACCATCTTCATAACTCATCCTTTTAATAATAGGTGCTATAGCAAGTTTTCCATTTATATCAAAGACTAAACTCTTAGTTTTATCTTCAGATTTAATAATTAAATTCTTCATGCCCTGTTCATCTTCATACTTAATCTTTTGAAATCTTACTTCCTCTTTAAACTTAACATCAAGAACTCTATCTTCAATTATTAGTAATGTATTTACATTACCTTCAACATTCCTTGGTACCTCATCAATATGAATTATAAACCATAGTGTTTCTCCTTGTACTTCACTTGGATTTACTTCAATGTTTTCTTGATTTCTATCGTAAATCATTAACTTAGCCTTCATATCCTCAGTGCCACAACTTTTACTATGATTAGCTTCTGGTTTATAACTCTTAAGTTGTCCTTTAATATGTAGGAAATTCTCTCTAATATAGCTTGTGTCAATTTCAAAATAGCTACTACTTTCATCCTTATACTTTTCTATTATTAGCTCTACTTCATTTTCTCCATTTACAAATATATCAACCACATACATTTGTTTACCTATTTTCAAATTAAAACCTTTACATAAATAGTTTTCACCCATGGTCTTCATTTGATTTAATCTTAGAGAAGTTGTTTCCTCATCATCATTACATAGTATAAATTGAGACTTTTCGCCAAAGAAACACCAATTATTTTTTATTATCTCTTGTAAATCAATTGCATTTTCAAAGTAATTAACCTTTAATAGAACCTTAGGGCTAAACAAAACTAACTTAGATAGCTCCTTATCAGATTTTATATGAATTTTATCATTTTCAATATATACATTTTTTATATACTTGTTTTTCATTATGCCATATCCCTTCTATCCTTTAACCTTCAATAGACACTTTACTTTCTTCAAACATGAAAACAATGCTATTTTGCTCTTACTATCAGTATCTTTATCCCTATTCACTACAATTCTTTTTTCAAAGGCTTCATTTTTCAACTTTTTCTTTTCCTTTGGTGTTTTCTTCTTATATTCATTAACAAAGGCTTCATATTTATCTGCAACACTTTCTAGATCACCATATTCCATTAGGTAACCACCTTCAATCCACAAACCCTTATTACAAAAGCTCTTAATTTGTGATATGGAATGGCTAATAAAAAATATTGTTTTACCTTCTGTTTTGAATTCTTCAATCTTTTTAATACACTTTGCTGAAAAGCTGCTATCTCCTACAGATAAAGCTTCATCGATTATAACTATATCAGGGTTTAGATTTATTGATATAGAAAATCCTAACCTTGATTTCATACCACTAGAATAAGTCTTAAGTGGTTGGTATAAAAAATCTCCTAACTCTGCAAATTCTATAACACCTTCAGTTATTTCATCTATTCTCTTTTTAGACAAACCTAATAGAGCACCCTTCATTTTAATATTTTCAAGGCCTGTTAACTCACTATTTAACCCTGTGTTTATTGCTATTAAAGATTGCTCCCCTACTATTTTAACACTTCCTGCATCCACTTCAGATATTCCAGCTAAAATTGAAGAAAGAGTAGATTTTCCTGAACCATTGGTTCCCAATACACCTACTACATCCCCTTTTTCAACCTTAAAGCTAATATCTTTTAATGCATAAAAATTTCTATGATTTGATTTACCCTTACTTTTCTTCAACTTAAATATCTTAGACACATTTTTAAATTCTACAGAATACTGATTATCCATTGGTTTCACTCCATTTTACATCATGTCAACAAATCTATGTCTAAACTTGTACATTAGTGTACTACCTGCTATAAACATAGTCGTTATAATTACCCAAAACACTATCATCTCATTAACATTAGATAATATTCCCTCATGATAGAAGAAACTATCTCTATACCCCTGAACGATATAATATATTGGATTACACTTCATAATTTTTTGTATATTCTTAGGCATCTTATCCATTGTCCATAATATAGGGGTTATATACATCAACATTCTCATAGTTGCATTAACTATTTTTTTCACATCTCTTGTAAACATATTAAGCACTGATGTTATCATTGCTAGAGATACTGAAAAAGCCATACCACATATTAAATAGTATAACACTTGAAAATTGTATAGGCTAGGTACCATGCCCCTAACAAGAAAAATCACATAAATTATTACCAGCATACATATATGGATAATGGCTTCTTCCACCACCACCGTTGTAGGCAAAATGCTCACTGGAAACTTCATTTTTCTTATTACCTTTATCTTTGAAGAAATAGACGTTACTCCCTTCCTTATTGAGGGACTAATAAAAAACCATACTGCCATTCCAGCTAATAGCCAGTCCAAAAACTCAATTCCATCTACTGGTTTACCACTTCTTATACCTATTCCAAAGACAAACCAATAGGTTGAAATTTGAATTAGTGGATTTAATACATTCCAGAGTATTCCTAATTTAGAGTCTCTGTTTTCTGCTAATATTTCATATTTAGCAATTAAAAAAATCCTATATATATTGCTTATATTTTCACTTACTACATACCTTATGCTCTTTATCATATTTACCTCTTTATCATATCTTCTCTTAAAAATTACTATGATTATAAAAATTTTTTCTTATCTTTCTCTTCAAATCTTATATCATTTTATCACATCAACTAACATCTAACAAGATTTATTACCTTTATGCAAATCCTATGTATAAAAACTCTAATAATAATCTCACTTTTATCTTTGTGTTTAGTTTTCCTTATTTACCTTATTCTGTTTTTATTTATATCTTATACAATAAAATAAGGACTAGCAAATCAACACTAGTCCCATTTTAATGTATATTATTTTCCTATTGCAACTTGCCCTAGACCTAGTTCCTGCTTTATTTTAGTTGTTGATATTTCAGGAGTTCTGCCTAAATATATAACTTTGCAGTATTCTTTAAGGAAATCAAACTTTCCTTTCCAGTCATCTCCAATGACAAAAGTATCCACATGAAATTCCTTTATATCATTAATTTTTTGCTCCCAATTATTTTCTGGAATAACTAAATCTACATATCTAATTGCTTCTAATAATTTTTTTCTCTCCTCATATGAAAAATAACACGTCTTACCTTTAACTTCATTAAACTCATTTGTTGATAAAGCTACTATTAAATAGTCTCCTTGCTCCTTGGCTCTCTTTAATATGTTTATATGACCATAATGCAATAAATCAAATGTGCCGTAGGTAATTACTTTTTTCATTACTAAATTCCTCCAAAAATAAATTACTTTTTTTCCTTTATTTTACTTTATTACTTATTATAATACTATATCTGAAAATCAGCAACTGTTTGGAATAAAATGTAACGGGGTCAGACCCCCTCCCATAAAATGGGTGGGGGTCTGACCCCATTCCATTTCTTTGTAAAAAGTGATAAAATATACTAAAATTAAGTTTAGGGGGGAAATACAATGAATAACTTATTAAATAGGATAAAGGAAGAAATGAAATTAGTAAGTAAAATCAGTGATGTTATTAGAATTGTAGACCCAATAAATATGACTTCAATGATTGCTAAGGAAAATGAAATTGAAGGTATTGAAAGTAAATGCTATGATTTTTGGAAAAGAAATACTAGGTGTAATAACTGCATTTCCATGAGGGCACTAAATAAAAAAGATATATTTATAAAGATAGAATACACTTCTAACAAGGTTTATTTAATAATGGCCATGCCTTGGGATGTAAATGACAAAACATATATTATAGAGACTTTAAAGGATATATCAAAGGATAGAAATATATTTTATGATAAAGATCATAATTCAAATTTAAATAACATTATTGATGAAATAAATGATAATACCATTATTGATAAAATCTCAGGTTTCTATAATAGAGACTATATCGATGAAAGATTACCTGTAGATGTAAATAATTGCATCACTCACGGATATCCCATGTCCATAATTAAGGTAACCATAGATTATTTAAGAAGCATCGGATACAAGTATGGTAAAAATATAGAAGAAAAGATAGTAGCAGATGTAGCTAATATGTTTAAAGAGCTAATTTTAAATAAATCAAATTGGATTGGCAGATATGACATTGATTCATTTCTTATTGTTTTAAATAATGAAAGTAGTAATAAAGAGATTTTAGATATACTGAATCAATTATTTAGCAATTTTACAATTAGATATAATGATATAGATACTAAAGTAACCACAGATACGGTAGTATACTCCATTGATGGTATAAATAAAAATGTTGAAAGTATTTTAGAAGAAATCCATGATCAGTTCCACGGAAAGAATTATAATAATATTCATTGTGGTAATGGAGAGCTAAATAATGAAAGGTTGTCTAAACTTCACTACAAAATTAAAGACATGCAAGAGGTTTTAAACGAAGTATGTGTGACAGTAGAAGATAACATTGATTATGAAAAAAGGTTAGAAATTAGCCAATATTTAGATGAACTCATTGTAATGTATATGCAAAGCTTAAGAAAATGTAGTAATGACTAAAAATTATAATCAGACCCCTGATACAAAATACAAGGGGTCTGATTATATGTCATATTTAACTATTAAAAATTTTCCTTAGGATACTATATAAATATAAAGCTATGAAGAGTTTAGTTAAAGAACCCGTACCCTTTAACTTATCTGCTCCTTTTTCATATCTAGGAAATAAAATCTCTCTAAAGTAACGACGAAACCATATTTCTTTTCTCCCTTACTATTAATATAACTATCAGTGTTTATCTTTCCTTCAACCCCTAACTTACTGCCTTTTGTAACATATTGGTAAAGTATTTCTGCCTGCCTACCAAAGGCAACTACATTAATAAAAGCAGCATTGTTATCCTTATCTTTATGTCTATACTCATTTACAGCTAATGTAAACTTAGTATAGCTTCCTTTCCCCTCTGAGCCATCATAAGTTTTTAATTCTAGCTCCCTTACTACGTTACCAATTAAAGTTACTTTATTCATAAAACATTACCTCCATAAGTTAATTTGTTTTAATTATTAACACGAACATACAATCTTATTCAATATATTTAAAATAATTTAAAAAGCATACAAAACTATTAATTTGTATGCTAAGCCTCTGACTCCATGATAATTTTGTTCACTTATTAATAAAATCAGTTTATAATTATAAAATGTATATAAAAAATCGCATATAAAAATTTAAAAATGTAACAAATCACTTAAATGAATAAGTTTTACTTATATTTTTTTCATAAGGAGAATTGCTAGAATGCTAAAAAATAATCACATTAACTATATTATAACTATTTTTTCAATATCTACTTGTATTATTAGTTTAATCTTCTTTATATTAGCAGCACATTACATATCCCTAGAATTTATTAATGTTATAGGAGAAGGAGCAATGGATTCTGCTTCTCTATTAGCAAAACACATTACCTTAAGCAACAAAGATGTGGACAAACTAGTAAACATGGATTATTCCGATATTGCCTCATATAGCAAAAATAAGGAACTGCAATCATTGATAGAAAATATCGACTTTGCTTACGATTTTGATTGTGTATATGTGGTTCATAGGTTAAAACCAAATGAGATTAAATATACTATAAATGAAGAAAATAAAGACTTTTTCAAAAGTGAAGTTGGAACACCACTTGATATAATCTGGTTATTGGATGTCCCTATATTGGCCACTGATGAAATGAGCTATGAAGAGTATTTTTCAAAGGATATTAAACGTTTTACTTATTCAAATGATCATTTCACCACTTTATTAAATGAAATAAAGCCATCTTTTTCATTTATAGAAGATGAATATGGAAGGGTAATATCAAGTTGTGTTCCTCTTTGGAGTTTAGAAGGAGATTTCATTGGATATTTAGGACTGGATATAAGGATGGATACATATAAACATTATAGAGATAAAATAATACTCTTATTAGGAATATTATTTTTGTGTACAACAATATCTCTTTCTTTTATATTTTCCAGTATTTATTTAAGAAGTATAAAGAAATCACGAAAGAAAATATATTATGACACTCTTACCAATACATATAATCGACGTTATTATGATGAATGTTTTGAAGATATTATGAATTCTAAAGATACTATGAATTCCTTTGTTTCTGTGATGATGATAGATGTAGATGACTTCAAGAAAATTAATGACAAATATGGACACGAAAAAGGAGATCAATGTTTGCGTAAAATTTCAGAGATTTTCACTAAAAGTTCTGTTGACATATTAATTCGTTACGGTGGCGATGAATTTATCGCTGGTTGTTTTACAATGAATAAACAGCGATTAACAGAAATCATGGATAGTATTATGTATGAAATTAGTTTACTTAATTTATTCAATGACGAAAATAAAATAACACTTTCTATAGGTATATGTACAGTATATAAAGATAATTTTAATATGAAAAATTTTAAAAAATTAATATCTAGAGCAGATGAAAACTTGTATGTTGCAAAGAAAAATGGAAGAAACCAATACTATATAACAGAATATACTTCATGTTCTTAGCTTTTTATATTTTTATGTTCTTCTTGGGGTTTTATTCCTGAGGCTGTAGACTATCAGCTGCTTCTAGCTTACTATCAGCATAAATGCTGATTATAGAAAAAAAAGAAGAAGACTAAAATATTCTTCTTCCATTTGGCAGATCTCTGGAATTAAATGTCATGGGGTCTGACCCCCTTCCATTACTTTCCTTTATTTTTATCCAACTTAATATAGTGCTTCTCTCCATTGAAGTAAATACATAGCTCCATTTCACCGTTAATTACCTCTTTTGGTACTTCAATAAGAGAATGTACTTTGGTGGTTGCTAATGGTGCAATACTTATGTAACTCTCAAGAGAGGATCCATCAGGCTCTTCAGCTACTATGAATCCATTATAAGTATACTTCCCATCGTATAAAACTTTAGCATTAAAGAACTTTTTAGCTTCGTAATCCGATGACCTAAGATTCTTTATCTCTGTAATTACATCGATATATATATTATTAGTATCTTCTACTTCATAGTGAGTATAGAAGTCACCTGGATTTGAAGGTAAAACATCCTTAGTATACTCTACAGCCTTTAGAGTAAATTCAGCATAATCCTCACCAACTAGTTTATCTCCAAAATTAATAGACTTTTTCTCTATTGGCACTGCTAGTGTATCATAATTTAGATTGTACTTTTTATCATTTACCATAAAGGTAATAGTTGATTCTCCTAAGCTATCTTTACTTACCTGGGTTGAACAATATACTATTCCTGAAGAAAGTGGTGATAATACTTTATATTCACTTAAGGTTGTATCATCATCTGTTAATAATAAAAATAGATTACTTACATATTTAGATTTATCCTTGTTAATTGATACATTTGCAATTTTGTCTATACCCACATCTTCAGAAGATAAATTTTTCACTTCTAAGATAGCCGTTACGTATGTATTATTACTATCATCATTCTCATATATTAAAGAAAACCCATCGTTTTTAGGTGGCTCTACCTTATCACTAACTTCTACTCCCTTAACGGTAATTTCAGCATAATTTTCTATAATAAACTTTTCCCCTATATTAACTACGCTTTCACTACTTGTTTCTTTTACTTTCTTTGATGTTGAATTATTATCATTACCACATCCGGTTAAAAGCACTAACATAATAATTGTAATTATAAAGGTGAATCTACATTTCTTCACATTCTCATCTCCCTAGTATAATTTCTACTTTTATTTAGTATCTTCTAAATCATCTGGATATACAACGGTATCAAACACTTCTCCTGTTTCGAAGTTCTTTTCGTCAATAGTAATATGTATTTTCTCTGTTTCTACACCGCTATATACATTGTAATACAATGCAGCTATACCTATACCAAAGGTAGCTAAAGCCTCCAGACTTTCCTCGTACTCAGCTTGAACAACTTCTAAAGTAATATTAGTAAAGTCATCATTATATTTTACATCCTTTATGGAAGGATAATCTCCTGAGGTTTTTATATCTTCAATGGATTTTATTACTGAAGTTTTCATTTCAGTCATCATTTCCTTATGTTTACTCTTAGACATTTTAACTGTCATTGAACCATCTTCATTAACAGTAGTCTCTTTAGCTCCATCATTTTTCATTTCTTCAGCTTTGGCATTAATATCTTCACCTTCAAATATTGATGCTGGCAATGTTAATGTAACATCTAAAAGACCCTTGTCCACTTCAATGCTTTCATTATTCTCTGTAGCAGCAGTTGTATCTCCCTCTTTAGTATTCTTAGCTTCACCTGAATTTCCACAACCAGCTAATAAAAATGTTGCTGTACAAAGTAATGCGATTAGTCTTTTCCTCTTCATTTATTTTATCCCCCTCTTATTTGGTCATTAATTATTAACAATTCAATTACTATTTGTTAATAATTCACTGTCAGAACAATTATACATTAGAATATAGTCTATGTAAAACGTATTCAATATATTTTACTGATAAATAATTCTATAAAATCTAAGCTGTTGATTTATAATTATGGGTAGATTTAACCCCGATGGGGAAAACCAAACCTCTCCCAGCCTACCGGCTCAGCATAAATGCTTATTACGCAAAAAAGAAGAATACTAAAATATTCTTCTTTCATTGAGCAGAGCTCCTAGAATTAGAGACTAGTTTCAATAAAATGTACCCTAAGTCAAGGACATTTTATAAAAAGACCCTAAGATAAAAGATGATTTCTGTATTGAACAGGAGTCATCTTTTTTAAGTTCCATTGGCATCTATACTTAT
>NZ_JBQHQR010000019.1:0-63227 GCF_052067195.1 Clostridium sulfidigenes
AGCTATAGGTGATTGAACTAATCCACAGCGTCTTATGTTAAGTATAGTAAAAATTATTATGAAAGGGAAAGTATAGTGAATTTTTACTATGAGTTCATTATACAAGGTGATCAAATGAATTTTTTCAACGAATCCTATGGAATTGACTTATTTTCATTATTTCTTATTCTAGTATCATCTATATTAAATTTATTTTCTATTACTCGTCTTTTAGCGGGAGTTATTTTATTTTATGCATTATACAGAGTTTTCTCAAGAAATGTTGAAAAGCGTGAGCAAGAACATAGAAAGTTTTGTATGTATGCCAATAGATTTTTAAGTAAATTTAATAAAGCAATTCCTAGCAACCTACCTGTGTTCCACTTTGGTGATTGTGTTCCTATTTTTAGTAATTTCAAAAGATGGTTTAATGAAAAGAAAAATTATAAAATAGTTAAATGTCCAAAGTGTGGACAAAAGCTTAGATTACCTAGAGGTAAAGGGAAAATTACTGTTACTTGTAAGCGATGTTTCTATGAGTTTAAAATGAAAAGCTAAAACCTAATACAATTCCACAGACTATCAGTATGAATTATGTACTGGTAGTTTTTTCTTAACATTTAACTTTTTTACATTTATCTTTAATTAAATTTAATTTTCAACAAATATTATTGATTTTCTTTGTAGTTCCATATAATATATAAATAATACGATAAATTATTCGGGAATTTTATTTCCTATAATTCTTGTATTTTAAGAATTATTGTAATTTTTCATAAACTTTTATAATTAAATAAAAAAATTAGATAAGGAGATGAGTTATGGATTTTTTAATTTCTACAAAAGATGTATTAATTAATTTTATGAATTTTTTAACTGACAAGGTTAACACTGTTAACACCTTTATGTGGTCTTACGTACTTATTGTTTTACTTATTGGAGTAGGAATCTACTTCTCATTTAGAACAAAGTTTGTTCAATTTAGATTTTTTAAAGAAATGTTTAGACTTTTAATGCCTAATGATCAAGATAATAAAGATGGAGTTTCATCCTTCCAAGCCTTTTGTATAAGTACAGCTTCTAGGGTTGGTACTGGTAATATTGCAGGTGTTGCCATGGCTGTGGCAGCTGGTGGTCCTGGTGCAGTATTTTGGATGTGGCTTATTGCTTTAATTGGAGGTGCTTCAAGCTTTGTAGAAAGTACCCTTGCTCAAATTTATAAAACTAAAGACAAGGATGGAAACTTTTTAGGGGGACCTGCCTACTACATTGAAAGAGGGCTAGGTAAGCGCTGGCTTGGTACAATTTTTGCCATCTTAACTACTTTATGCTTTGGACTAGTATTTAATGCAGCTCAATCTAATACAACAACTTTAGCATTTACAAATGCCTTTGGTATTAATCCTGTAATAATGGGTATACTTTTATCAGTTTTAACAGCCCTAGTAATCTTTGGTGGGGTTAAGAGAATTGCCAAGGTTTCAGAGGTTATAGTTCCAATCTTTGCAACTGCTTATATTTTAGTTGCAATTATAGTTATAGTCCTTAACTTCAAAACTATTCCTAGTATATTTGTATTAATATTTGAAAACGCTTTTGGTATAGAACAATTTGCAGCTGGTGGCCTTGGATTCACAATAATGCAAGGTATTAAAAGAGGACTGTTCTCTAATGAAGCCGGTATGGGTAGCGCACCTAATGCAGCAGCTACAGCAACAGTTTCTCACCCTGTAAAGCAAGGCCTTACTCAAACCCTAGGTGTTTTTACTGATACAATAGTAATCTGTTCATGTACAGCCTTCATTGTGTTAATTTCCGGTAATTATTCAGGCACTACTTTAACGGGTATTGAACTTACTCAAAGTGCACTTAGTTCACAAATTGGAGTCGTTATTGGAACTTATTTCTTGGCTATATGTACTTTCTTGTTTGCTTTTAGCTCTATAGTAGGTAACTATTACTACGGACAAACTAACATTGAGTTCATAAGTAATAATAAAGGGATACTTAATATATTTAGATCCTTTGTCGTTCTTACTGTATTTATTGGTTCCCAAGCTTCTATAGACTTGGTATGGAATCTAGCAGATTTATTCATGGCTTTCATGGCAGTTATAAATCTAATAGCTATATTATTCCTTGGAAAATATGCATTTGCTGCTCTTGATGACTATTCTCGTCAGAAAAAAGCTGGCAAAGACCCTATTTTTAAGTCATCAACAATTCCAGGGCTTAAAAATACTGAGGCTTGGAATGATAACAATGATATAGCTGACGAAGAAATAGGTTAATATAAATTTAAGACTCAATTAACTGTTTAATAGTTAATTGGGTCTTTTGGTTTAAATCTAACAATTAATATGTACTCTAATTATAAAAAATTAAAACCTTGATATTCTTTTAAGGGAATTTAAAAGAATATCAAGGTACATTTCTATATGTTATTTAAAACTTGGAACTCTTCTTGTCTTTTCAGCTGTTTTTAATACACTATATAAAACTATAGTTTCTATAGGTAACAGAATAAGACTTTTAACTATACGTACTGAGTAAGCTACAAATATTCCTTTTCCATACATAATGGATAACCATATTGGTGTAAGTACTAGGTTTATTACAATCATTATTACTAATCTAGTAATAAAAATTCGCTTTATACTTACAGGCTTTTTATATAATATTAAACCTGTTATAAAACCACCTAGGAATTCATTGAAAGTAAATCCAATGAAAAACGGACCATTAGGACGTATCATATACTTAATTACATCTGTAATTACTCCTACAAATCCAGTGGCAACAGGTCCATAAAACAAAGCACTTATTCCTACTGCAATAAAGGAAAATCCAATCTTAAGAATAGGGCTTAATTGAATAGATAATGATCCAAGAATAATGTTAATGGCTGCAATTAATGCTAGTCCAGTTAATGATGAAGTCTTTTTTAAATGTGCTGAGGACTCCTTTAATAAACTCAGCATGTCATCTTTTTTTTCTGAAAAAATCATAAAAAAACCTCCTTTTTATAATAGCTACATAAAAAAGGAGAATTCCTATTAATATGTAGCAGTGGGAATCGAAGTAAGTACCGCAAGTTTCCTTTTCGTCTGGTGACAATTCCCTGTTCACCCAGCACTTAACGCACGAACTTCTAATCTGCCTCATAATCATAGTATATCATACTTAAATTCTTTTTCACATATTTTTTTAAATTATATATACAAATATACAAATATTATCCACACAAATATATAAATATAGATTTAATTACTGAACCTAAATAAAGCCGAGATTAACTCTCGGCACTTTTGTTCTCATAGGCTATTAAAACTATTTTACTATTTTCATCCTTTGACATACTTTGTTCAAGATCAGTTAACCTTCTTCTTTCTTCATCTGTTACATTTGCAAATTTATATTCATTGAATGATTGCATAATATCACCTCCTGTGCAGATAGTATTAGCATTTGTATAAGAAATATGTGTACTTTGATTAACATTTTCTATAATTAATCTAAGTTCTATGGATAATTTTAACACTACTTATAAGCATATATTTTTCTCTCATATTCACATTAATATGAATTTATAATATATTAACTATATATCAATAATAGGATAGATATAAAATGCCAGCTGAATTATTTACACCAATATATCTAAATCAAGATGAAATTCAAAATCTATCCTCAATACTAATTGATGGATATTTCGAAAGTATAACCATCAAGCAAATTAGCGATAACACTGTTACAGGAAGATATCAACATAATAATAAAAGCCAATTCTCCAATGACTATAAAAATACCAAAGGTGATAAAGATGATAATACCGTCATAGGCAATAGCTGCTACAATTATGGTGATATTTTTAGATATTTAGAGGGTAGAAATTTTGATAGAAATGATGTAACTCTAAAAAGAGTATATGCTTCTTTTAGCTATTACAATAATTTAAGAAATAAAATGAATACCTTGGGGATTATAAAATATATTAATAATTCAAGCCCTTCAATTAATAATATTTATTCTGGAGATTACGTAGATTTAACAGGATGTTTACAAGTTAATACCATTTCTAACTGCATAGATAACTGCATATTTATATTAAGCAATTATGGAACTTCACATTTGGATAATCTATTTGATACTAAACATATCGGCCCATTAACCTATACAATGATATGTGAATTACTAAAAACCATACAGAAAGAATTAAATAAAGGAGCTACCTTTGATATAATAATTAACTGCTTAGGAGTTAACTGTGTTTTACCTATAAATTCCACATATACATCGAAACATTCTTATATATATGATGATGCCTCTTGCGATTGTTGTATACTTGGTAAAGTATCCAAGGTGGCTTACACTCCTTCTGAAAGTATTGGAATGCTTAGAAAAACAGGCTTAGATCCCTACTATACAAAACTTCTTAATTCTTTCATTCCATATTTTCACTTCTTAAACAATAATGGTTTTTTAATTCCCGGGGAATTTATAACTAGTATAAATGGTCCTGCCCTCGAAATCATTCCATTAAGTATTTGCATGTAAAAGCGTCATATTACTATAAGTAGAGTTCTTAATGTTTTGATGACATTATTAAATTTCTTATACTTTTAGTCCTTACAAATTATTATCATTTATAATAAATATGGTAGTATTTCACGCTATAGGCACTAATTGTATAAACGTTACTTAAATAAAATCTCATGAGTTTATACCCATGAGATTTTTTTGTTACTTTTTCTTTATATAAAATATAGCTATGGCACCTGCCCCTGAATGTGTACCAACTGCTGTACCAATTTCATTGATAAGTATTTTATTTATACCTAGTTCAGCTTCTATTAACTTAACTGTTTGATTGGCAGCTTCTAAATCATTTGCATGAGAAACAACTATATCATATTGAGGATCTAACTCTCTAGTATTCATTATATCTATTACATGCTTTAAAGCCTTATTCCTACCTCTCGCCTTTCCACAAGGTTCAAGAGCCCCATCTTTCACTGTTATAATTGGCTTAATTCCAAGAACATGACTTACAATAGCTTTTCCTGTAGATATTCTTCCTCCCCGTTTTAACATGTCTACAGTTTCCATTACAATTAAAGTTTCTAATCTTCCTACTAAGTCATTTATTTCATCTAAAATTTTATCTACCGTATATCCTTTATCTCTCATGTCTGCTGCTACAGTAACTAAATATCCAAAGCCCCCAGATGCTACAAGTGTATCTACAACAAAAATATTTTCACTACCCTCTTCTAAATGCATCTTTGCTATATTAGCTGAGCTATTTGTACCAGATAATTTGCTAGAACAAGTAAGACAAATAACCTTATTCCCACATTCTAATTCTTTCTTAAAAAATTCTTGAAACTCATAAGGAGTAACTTGTGAAGTTTTAACTGTAGTTTCTTTATGCTTTATAGCTTCATAAAATTCCTTATTTGATAAATCTATCTTGTCCTTATATACATGTCCATTTAAATCAACTAACAGTGATAGAAATTCTATACTTCTCTCTCTCATAAATTCTGCAGTTAAATCTACAGAACTATCACATACTATTGTTATATTATTTTTCATGATATACCCTCCTGAATACACTTTAATAATAAAAGTGTATTCGGATTATATCATCTATTACTTCTCAATACAACAAAAACTCAAAAAAATTATGAGCATAATTATCATGTAATTTATGGCTATTTTTTCTTGAAGAATTCTTTTTTTAATAATCTTAAAGCGTCTTGAAAATTTTCTTCAGCAACTCCCGAGCAAGATAGCAATAATCTAGGATAATCATTCTCTTCTTCTGCTTCAAAGGTACGTAGTAAGACACCTACATCTGCACCTCGTTTTGCTAGTTCTTCTGAAGATAAACTACTTTTTACTTCTAGTTGTACTAAAAATCCCCCTGAACCTGGTATAGCTGTTGCTTTCTCTTCAAATACATTATTTATTGCTGTACAGAGTTGTTGACTTTTAGCCATATACAACTTTCTAGCTTTCCTAATTTGTCTTCCAAGATGACCATCACTAATAAATTTACCTAAAGCAATTTGTTCAGTTTTTGATGCTGTTTGATTGTATACTCGCCCTCTTCTTTCATATACTTCTGTTAATTCTTTAGATAGTACCATAAAACTAATTCTTAAGGACGGCATTAATAATCGTGAAAATGTTCCCATATATACTACCTTATCTCCTCCATCTAACCCTTGTAGAGACGGTACTGGACGAGTATAATATCTGAACTCACTATCATAATCATCTTCAATTATTAAACAATCTTCTCTTTGTGCAAAGGCTAATAATGCTAATCTAATTTGTATTGGCATTACATCACCCCAGGGCGTTATATGAGAAGGTGATGTATAAATCATTTTAATTTTATCCTCCTTAAATTTAGATAAATCTCTATTAATATTCTTATAGGTTAAAGTTTTAAACCCTCTATCTTCAAATACAGCCTGTCCCTGTTCAAAACTAGCTCCTGTAAAAGATATAGGCGATCTAACTCCTGTTAATGAACACAATATTTGTAATAAACTTTGCACACCTGCTCCAACTACTATCTGCTCCGGAGTACAAATCACTCTCCTTCTATCAGCTACGTACTTGGATAACGCTACTCTTAAATCATATTCTCCTTGTGGATCACCATAAGATAAAAGCCTTTCTTCATTACGAAGTGCACTCTTTATGTATCTACTCCACAAATCGAAATCAAAACTCTTATAATCCACTGCATAGGTAGCAAAGTCATATAATGGTTGGCTTTGTATTATGTATTTATTATGTTGTAATTTTTCTACCTTTTGGATATCTTTATAATCTAATTCACTTACAAAAAAGCCACTTCCAGGCCGAGATGTAATATAACCTTCAGCTACTAACTGCAAATAAGCAGCTTCAACCGTTGTCCGACTTATCATTCGCTCTTTTGCACATCTACGTATAGACGGAAGCTTACTTTCAGCCTTTAGAGTTCCTGTGGAAATCAGGTTTTTATAATGATTATATAGCTGAATATATAATGGTGTATTTGGTGAATCCTTTGGGTTAATTATATCTCTTTTAGCTTCATTCATAAAATTCTCCTTCAACTGTCCCTATTAAAATTATGCATTTTGTGTATTTCAACAATGACAAACCCAATGTATATTATATATAAAGACACCAAAATATTCAATTAATTCTATAAGAAGATAATAATTTCACATTACTTATTTTCTAAGTTTGTTATTATACAAATTATTTATAATAATTTAAATCAATAGTATGGAGGTATATTAATGGAAACTAAAACACACTCTAAAATTTCTACTCGTACCATGGTTCTAATTGGACTTTTTGCTGCTTTATGCTACGTGGCATTATTTTTTAAGATTCCTATTCCCTCTCCTGTAGGAAATCCATTCTTGCATATGGGAAATATGTTTGTTATATTAGCAGCATTATTGTTCACCGGTACCATTGGTGGTCTTTCTGGCTCTATAGGAATGGGCTTATTTGACTTAATGAACGGTTATGCATCAAGCGTTCCTAAAACTGTGATTTTGAAATTTGGTATTGGAGCAATTGTAGGATGTGTTGCTACAAGAGGGAAAAATAAAAATGCAAAGTCACCTATAAAGTGGATAAGCATTGCTTCTGGAATTTTAATCCTAATTAGTATAGTGCTTTTCTTTACTGCTACTTCTTTAGGCAATGAAATTGTAGTAACAGGTATCGAGAAAAAACTAGTAATTAATCCGGTATTATATATTTTTTCTCTTATTCTTGGGTTAGGCTTAGCTTTGGTATGTACTTTTGCAAAAAAATTATCTATTGAAATTCAATATGCAGTATTAGGTGCTGTAGCTGGTATAGCCTTTAATTTAGTTGGTGAGTTTTTATTTGGAGTATTTAAATTACTTCTTGTTGGAAGTGGATTCCTACCGGCAATATTAAGTTCTGCTGTGAGTTTACCTGCAACACTTATAAATGGCTCCTTCTCAATCTTTGTAGCTGTTGCCCTATATGTTCCATTATCTAAATCACTTTCAAATAAAAAAGTTAATTTGTAATTTGCTAACCAATAATTTCACATATGGACTCTGGTATTTGATTATCAGGGTTCTTTTTTGTTATATAAATAACAAAATAGTCAAGGCCTATACTAAGCCTTGACTATATTATAGAGTAGATGGGGATTATTCATACTACCTATAAAACATGATAAATATTATAAGTGCAATTACTGCAAATACAATCAATAAAACTGGGACAATCACCGATGCTGTTGCTAAAACTAGGGCTAGTAAATCATTTTTCTCTAACTCTACTTTACCAATCATCTCTGGATTTACTTCTCTTTTCTTAAATACTACTTTATATGCATCTTTCATCTTCATAGCATATCATCTCCTTTTATGTCCTTTACTATATCTCTCCTGCAAAATGACAAGCACAGAAGTGTCCCTTTTCTATTTCTCTAGTTTCTGGTACCTGTTCCTTACATATCTCCTTAGCAAAAGGGCATCTAGTATTAAACTTACAACCCTTAGGCAGGCTAACATTACTTGGAATTTCACCTTTTATTATACTCATATCACTTTTATAATCTGGATTTGCTACAGGTATAGCTGCTAGCAATGCCCTTGTATATGGATGTATTGGATTATTATATAAATCTTCCTTATCTGCTAGCTCTACTATAGAACCTAGATACATTACTCCAACTCTATCGCTAATATGCTTTACTACACTTAGGTCATGGGATATAAATAAATATGCCAATCCCATTTTTTCTTGTAAATCCATCATAAGATTAAGTATCTGTGATTGAATAGAAACGTCAAGAGCTGATACTGGTTCATCACATACTACAAATTTGGGTTGTAATGCTAAGGCTCTTGCTATTCCTATACGTTGTCTTTGTCCACCAGAAAACTGGTGAGGATATCTATATATATGGTATGGAGAAAGTCCACACTGTTCAACTATTTCTAATACTCTTTTATTAAGTTCTTCACCTTTCTTATATAGCTTATGCTCTACTAAAGCTTCACTAACAATTGAATGTACATTCAGTCTTGGATTTAAAGAACTATATGGATCTTGAAATATAATTTGCATATCCTGTCTTAAAGGTTTCATCTTTTTTTCATTATATTTTACAATATTTTGATCTCTATATAGAATTTCTCCTCCAGTTGGTTCATAGAGCTTTATTAATGTTCTACCTAATGTAGATTTTCCACATCCTGATTCTCCAACTAACCCTAAAGTCTCCCCTTCATATATTTCAAAGGAAACATTGTCCACAGCTTTTACACAGAGTTTCTCTCCAGTGGCAGATTTGCCCTTAACCGGGAAATATTTTTTAAGATTTCTTATTTCAATAATCTTATTTCTTTCCTTTTCCATCATGGATTCCCTCCTCTTTATGATGTTTCTCATCTATTGCTTCATTATATAGGAAGCATCTTACCTGATGTTCATCTGAAATATTAGTTATAGCAGGCATCTTGCATTTACATTCAGCCTTTGCAAATTCACATCTTGGTTCAAAATAACATCCCTCAGGAAGGTGAAATGGATTTGGTACTACTCCATCTATAGAGTATAATCTTTCCTTATCTTGATCTAGACTTGGTATTGATGCTAAAAGTCCCTTAGTATAAGGATGCTTTGGATTATCAAAAAGTTCTTTAATTGGAGCTGATTCAACTACTTTTCCAGAATACATAACAATTACATGATCTGCCATTTGAGCTATTACTCCTAAATCAT
Organism: Clostridium sulfidigenes; assembly: GCF_052067195.1. Lineage (NCBI taxonomy): Bacteria > Bacillati > Bacillota > Clostridia > Eubacteriales > Clostridiaceae > Clostridium > Clostridium sulfidigenes. The sequence continues at coordinate 9,772 of NZ_JBQHQR010000019.1, forward strand.
GGGTAATTAGCATTATAGCTGTATTGGTTTTTTCCTTTAAATCATTCATTAGTGTTAGTATCTGAGCTTGTATTGTTACATCAAGAGCAGTAGTAGGCTCATCAGCAATTAGTAATTTTGGCCTACATGCAAGAGCCATAGCTATCATAACTCTTTGACGCATTCCACCACTTAATTGATGTGGATAATCTCTTGCCACTTGCTCTGGCCTTGGTATTCCAACAAAGGCGAGCATATCAATAGCAATTTTCCTTGCTTCCTTTTTATCTAACCCTTGGTGAAGCATTACTGCTTCCATTATCTGATCTTCTATTCTAAATACAGGATTTAAAGAAGTCATAGGCTCCTGGAATATCATAGATATATCATTTCCTCTAACTTTTCTTATATCCTTATCCTCCATGGGTACTATATCCTTACTATCAAATTTAATAGTCCCATCTACAATCTTACCTGGTTTATCTATAAGCTTTAAAATAGACATTGATGTTATACTTTTACCACAACCAGATTCTCCAACTATACCAAGAGTTTTTCCTGGTTCTACATCAAAGGAAACTCCATCTACAGCTTTTACAATACCATTATCTGTATAAAAATATGTTTTTAAATCTCTTACTTCTAATAAATTTTCCATATATCACACCTACCTTATCTCTTTTGGATCAAAGGCATCTCTTAAGCCCTCACCAAGAAGATTTATACTAACAACGGTTAATATGATTAAAATTCCAGGCGGTATCCAAAGCCATGGATTATTCGTAAATATAAATGAGTCTCTAGCTCTTTCAATCATATTTCCCCAGGTTGGTGTTGGTGGAATTACTCCTAATCCTAGGAAAGAAAGTCCTGCCTCTGTTAAAATTGCACCTGCCATTCCAAGAGTAGCATTAACTATGATATATGCAAGGGTATTAGGTAAAAGATGTCTTACTATCTTAGATCTATTAGATATACCTAATGCCTTTGTAGCTACTATAAAATCTTGTTCTCTAAGAGATAAAATTTGTCCCCTAACCATTCTAGCAAGACCTGGCCAAGATATTATGGCAAGAATAAACATAACCACATACATCTTCTGGGTACTACTTACCCTCCACATCAATGCAAAGGACAAGGATATCATTAATGGCATAAATGGAAGTGAGCTAACTACTTCTGTAAAACGCATAAGAATGTTATCTACCCATCCACCATAGTATCCTGCAATTCCACCTATAGTAGCACCAATGAGTACGGTTATACCTGCAGTGACAACTCCAATAAACATAGATATCCTTCCACCATAAAATACTCTCATAAGTACATCTCTACCCTGTTCATCAGTTCCAAGCCAATGCTTTGCTGATGGCGGTTTAACTTTATTAACAAGTTCAAACTCATTTAAATTATAAGGTGATATTATAGGAACTAATATTACTAGTAAAACTATAATCCCAAATACTATACCACCTGCAAGAGCTATTTTATTCTTTCTAAATCGCTCCCATGCAACCCTCCATGGTCCCATAGCTTGAAGGTCTTGTTTCTTTTTTTCAGCCTTAGCCTTTTTTACTTCTAACATAATAAACTAACCTCCTATTCTACTTTTACTCTAGGATCTACCAATGCATAGGACATATCTGATACCAGATTTCCTAAAACCATTAGGACTGCATAGAATGTATTAGCTGCCATTACAACCCAAATATCTCTGCCCATAACTGATGTATATAGTATATTTCCAATTCCTGGCCAAAGAAGTACTGTTTCTAATAATATTGCTCCTCCAAAGAGAGATGGAATATACATTCCTACAAGAGTTACTATTGGTATTAATGCATTTCTAAAGGCATGACGATAAATAACTACCTTCTCTTTTAATCCTTTAGAACGTGCTGTTCTAATATAATCTTGATTAATTACTTCAATAACACTATTTCTAACGTATCTTATAAGTCCAGCCAGACTTAAAATAGTTAAAATTATTACTGGTAAAATCATATGTTTAGCTACGTCTATTACTTCAGCCATGAAGCTATCATAACCAACAGCTGCCATTACTGGAGTTCTCATACCATTAAGTGGTATTGCTCCATTACTCGGTACTGCTATAAAGAAAATCATAAGTAGTGCAAAGAAAAATGAAGGCATTCCTACTCCAACTAAAGAAAACACAGTCCAAAAATTATCAAATACTCCATATTTCTTTACTGCAGATTTTATTCCTACTGGAATTGCAATTGCAAAGGCCAATACCATAGATACTATATTTAATATAAATGTATTCCAAATGTAATCTCCTATAACATCACTTACAGGTTTTCTAAATTTTAATGAAGAACCAAAATCTCCTTTTAAAGTTCTTCCCAACCAATTAAAATATTGTGTAACAGGTCCTTTATCTAATCCTAATTGCTCTCTAATCATTTGTTGCTGCTCTGGAGTAGTCTTAGAACCTTGTCCTAAATATGCACTAACTGGATCTCCAGGCATTAGTTGTAATAATATAAATAATATTATTGTTATTATTAGCATAACTGGGATTAAATTGAGTAATCTTTTGCCTAAAAACTTTAACATTTCATCACCCCTAAACTTATTTTAATAACGCCCTGCAATTTTATACAGGGCGCCAATAGCCTATATGAAATTTAAAATTATTCTTCTATATAAGCATGTCTTAATGCTTTTACCCAATCACAGAATGGGCTTGTTTCTAGGCCTTTTATTTTCTTGTTATACATGTCAAAATAAGTATTTGCATATACAGGAACTATAGGTGCATCCTCATTAAGGATTTTAGCTATTTTATTATAATAAGGTTTTGCTTCTTCCTTATCTACAATACTCTTAGCTTCATCTAACAACTTGTCAACTTCTGGATTACTATATCTAGCTGTATTATCTTTACCAGTACCAATATAATCTGAGTGAATTTCAGAATATAAGCTATCTGGATCTGGGGTAGTTATAGATGTTGCCATGAAGTATATACTCCATTTATCTACGTTTTCATCAGAGTTATAGATAACGTAATCTAATAATGTATTAAACTCAAGATATGCTATATTAAGTTTAATTTTTAAACCTTCGCCCCAGTCTCTTTGCCACATTGGAATAAGAGTGTTTAAAATATCGTGTTCTGGCATAGCAGCTACATTAAGCTCCATAACCTTTCCATCCTTTTCACGGTATCCACTTGAACCAACCTTCCAGCCTGCTTCGTCTAATAAAGACTTAGCTTTTTCTAAATCAAAGTCATACTCTGTCATTTCACTAACTAATTTATCATCAATACCCCAAGAAACTTGAGAGAATGGGTGATATTGAACTGATGCAAGTACATCTCCAGTTGCCTCATCTTTATAATAGCTATTTACAAATTCTTTAATATTAAAGCCATAATATAATGCTTGACGTACTTTTTTATCAGCTGTTGGACCTGATTCACAGTTAAATTTAGTGTAACCATATCCACTTCTATCATAACTATTGAAAGTCATAAAATCCTTAGACTTAGCTTCATTTATTTTCTCTGGTTCAATAACTCCTGGAAGTAAATCTACCTCTTGAGATGTCAATTCAACTATATCAGTAGTTTGATCAACAAATTTACATACTATATTTTCAATATAATATCCTTCACCATAATAGTTTGGATTTCTTTTTAGAGATACAAATTCTTTTTCCTGGAATTTCTCTAAAGTATATGGACCTGAGCCAATTGGTTTTGTTGTTATAGCTTCTATAGATGATGTATCTCCAACCTTCCAATTTGCACCATAATAATGTTCTGGCATGATTGCCATATTACAGTTAGCAAGATTTGTTCTTAGTGGCTCAGCAAAACTAAATTTAACTGTATACTCATCTACAGCAACTACCCCTTTGAACTCTTCAGTCTTACCCTTTGAATATTCCTTATATCCAGCTAAATCTTTAACAACAGATCCATATCTACCAGTATAAGATTTGTCTGATAAAAATTGATAAGTGAAAACAACGTCATCTGCTGTTACCTTTTCACCATCAGAGAAAGTCATATCCTTCTTCAATTTGAAGGTTATTTCCTTGGCATCGTCTGAAAATTCCCAACTTTCAGCTGCTGATGGTTGATATTCTCCATTAACATCCATTGTAATAAGTGAATCAAATATCATGTCAATTATAGTAGCATCATAGGCAGATGAATAATATCCTGGGTTAAAGTTACCAGACGCCTCTGTTATTCCAGCAACTAAAGTACCCCCAATTTTCTTCTCTGCTTCTTCAGTTTTTGGTGTATCCTTTGATGTGTCTTCTTTTTTCTCTTTATCACCACATCCAACTAATGAAAAAGCTAAAATACTTGACAACATCAAGGCCATTAATTTTCTTTTCTTCAAAATCTATTCCCCCTTAAAATAATTAAGTTATAAATAAATACAAAAATATATTTTAAAAATATATACTTGTATAAATTCCTATCCCCCATAGTTAATACAATTTTAAATTTGATTTAGCTTTTAATTAAGCTGATTATTGCATTTTTATGTCATGTATTTAATTTCATATATTGTATGTTTATTACTATTAAATATATATATTACAGTTTTGTAAATTCATTATCCTAATAATACATATATTTTTTACTTTTGTAAATACCTTTTTGGAAATTTTCAGAATTTTCTTTATATTGTTTAGGATTTAAAAATATTCGGTATTCTAATATTTCGTTAAATACAATACTTTCATAATATTATATATATGGAATTTACATACAGTATTTTCATCTTCGTAAAAAAATAAGAGACTGTTTTTTTAAACAGTCTCTACCTTTACATATTATTCATATATTAAAACTTTATATTTATTGTAAATTAGCTGAAACAACTTAATAAGTATACATTACTACTATTACAAATTCCAACAGTGATTTAGAGGTCCATTACCTTTTCCAATATTTAAATTATCCCTTAAAGCACCGGTTATATATTTTTTTGCCCTTAAAATGCTTTCATCTATGCCGTAACCTGCTGCTAAATTACAAGCTATGGAAGATGATAAGGTGCAACCTGTTCCATGGGTATTTGAATTATCTATTTTCTCTTCATAATACCAAGTTATTTTCCCATTTTTATATAATAAATCGTCAGCACAATTTTCCAAGTGACCTCCTTTAATAAGAATTTTTCCTTTATACTCCTTTGAAATTTTTTCTGCTGCTTTTATCATATTTTCTTTACTTAAAATTTTAAATCCACAAATACATTCTGCTTCAGGAATATTAGGAGTAATCACATCAGCTATAGGTAAAAGTTTTGTAATCAACGCTTCCATGGCATCCTCTGAAAGAAGTCTACTTCCACTGGTAGATATCATAACTGGATCAACTACAATATTTTTAGCCTTATATTCTAATAATCTTTCAACAATCTCTTGAATAATCTCCTTAGAGGATACCATTCCTATCTTAATGGCATCTGGGAAAATATCTTTCATAATGCAATGGATTTCTTTATTTAAGAACTCTCTTGATATATTTAAAACCTCATAAACTCCAGTGGTATTTTGTGCTGTTAAAGCTGTTATAGCACTCATTGCATACATTTTATGGGCTACGATAGTTTTTATATCTGCTTGTATTCCAGCTCCTCCACTGCAATCCGATCCTGCTATTGTAAGTATCTTTTTCATTATAAATCAATCCCCTCTATCAATGTATATATTATATAAAGTATTTTCCATCTAAAATACACACCTATTTCCCATGTCTAATCTATTGAGTTAGCATACATTCAGTTAACTCTAACATTTGTTTTGTTGCTAATAGCACATCTTCTTTAGAAAATATTGAAGACACTAAAGCAACTCCATGTATTCCTAAGCCTTTTAGGTTCATAATATTATTCTCATCTATACCTCCAATAGCCACCACTGGTATAGTTACAGATTTGCATATATTTTTAATGGTTTCAAAGGTTATTACTCTAGTATCTAATTTAGTTGAAGTTGAAAAAGCTGCTCCAACTCCAATATAACTTGCCCCATCTTTTTCTGCTTTAATAGCTTGTTCCACAGTTTTTGCTGTAACTCCTAAAATTTTATCTTTACCTATCAGCTTTTTCACTTCTGCTGCATCCATATCACTTTGACCTATATGAACCCCAGATGCATCAATACTTATAGCTATTTCCACATTATCATTAATAATTAAAGGAATATTATATTTATCTGTAATCTTCTTTATCTCTTTTCCTTCCTTTAGAAATTCATCATAGGATAAATTTTTTTCTCTTAGTTGAATTAATGTAGCTCCTCCTTGTAAAGTTTTTTCGATTTCTTCAGTAAATAATTTTCCATCTAACCAACTTCTATCCGTTACTACATATAACTTCATTTGACTTTTACTTATACTCATTTCATACACTTCCTTAACAGAATTTTGTAGAATCTAAAAAAATATGGGACATACCAAATAGTATGTCCCATTAATATTTTTAATGTAATTCCCTACGTTGGCATTATCCAAATCAGGTTATAGGTCGAAGCTACTTTTTGCTTCCTCTCAGCCTGTTATACAAGCTCCCTAAATATTTAATTTCTTAAAGCATAGCATTGATTACATCTTTTGTCAATTTTCTCTGCTTTCTGTGTAATTTAATTACACCCTTTAGACGAGAAATCATCTGAACCCCGCATGAATAAAACAACTATTTAAATAGTTAAATATTTAAATAGTTATATATATAACTATTTCCCTATAAAAATATATAGCTATTTATATATTTTTATAGGGAATTTTATCATATACTGACTATTAAATTAAAAATTTTATTATATTTTCATAATCAAACTTTTAATTAGAAACTTTTTAATAAATTTGCCATTTCTATAGCTGTTACTGCTGCATCGTAGCCCTTATTACCTGCTTTAGTTCCGGCTCTTTCTATAGCCTGTTCTATAGTGTCCGTTGTTAAAACTCCAAAAATAACTGGTTTCTCTGTACTAAGAGATACTGATGCTATTCCTTTTGAAGCTTCAGCACAAACGTAATCGAAATGTGGTGTAGAGCCCTTAATAACTGCTCCAAGACATATAATTGCATCATAATTTTCATTTTTAGCCATTTTTTTTGCTACAAGTGGTAATTCAAAAGCTCCTGGCACCCATGCCACTTCAATATTATCTTCTTCTACTCCATGTCTTTTAAGTCCATCAATGGCTCCACCTAAAAGTTTAGATACAATAAACTCATTAAATCTTCCTACTACTATCCCAACTCTTAATCCTTGCGCAACTAAATTTCCTTCAAATATTTTCATCATTATTCCTCCTAGATTATATTATAATTTATACTAAATCATTGATTTAGAGTATTACTGGTAACTAAGTATGTGGTCCATTTTATTTTGTTTAGTTTTTAAATAAAATTCATTATCTTTATTGTAATTGATTTGGATTGGGACTCTCTCTACCACCTCAATATCATATCCATCTAATCCTTTAATTTTCTTGGGATTATTAGTCATAAGTCTAAGTTTTTTAGCTCCTAACTCTCTAAGAATTTGAGCTCCTATTCCATAATCTCTAAGGTCTGCTGGAAATCCAAGTTTAATATTTGCCTCTACTGTATCATATCCATGGTCTTGTAAATCGTAGGCCTTTAATTTATTTATAAGTCCTATGCCTCTTCCCTCTTGTCGCATATATAAAAGTATCCCGCAACCTTCTTCTTCAATTCTCCTTAAAGCTTCTGCCAATTGCTCTCCACAATCACATCTATTAGATCCAAGGACGTCTCCTGTTAAGCATTCAGAATGAAGTCTTGTTAGAATTGGTTTATTCTCATCAATTTCTCCTTTAACTAATGCCACATGATGTTCTCCATTCAATTTATTAATAAAACCATACATTTTAAAATTACCGTATTTTGTAGGCATATCTACTACTGCTGCCATTTCCACTAATACTTCTGTCTTTCTTCTATATCTTACTAAATCTGCTATAGTTATTACTTTAATATTATGTAGTTTACCGAATTCTAAAAGTTCCTCAGTTCTAGCCATAGTTCCATCTTCACTCATAATTTCACAAATTACTCCTGCTGGCTTTAAGCCTGCCATTTTGGCTAAATCCACTGCTGCCTCAGTATGTCCTACTCTTTTTAATACACCTCCATCTCTAGCTTGTAGAGGAAATATATGCCCTGGTCTTCTAAAGTCTTTTCCTATGCTATCTTCATCTAAAATCTTCTGAATAGTTAAAGCTCTCTCGTAGGCAGATATTCCTGTAGTTGTACTAATATGATCTACGGATACTGTAAATGCAGTTTCATGATTATCTGTATTTTTTTCAACCATGGGCTCAATTTTTAAATCTCTAAGTCTTTCTCCCTCCAATGGCATACATATAAGACCTCTCCCAAACTTAGCCATAAAATTTATAGCTTCTGGAGTAACCTTTTCAGCAGCCATTAATAAATCTCCCTCATTTTCTCTATCGGGATCATCAATAACTATAACCATCTTCCCTTCTTTAATATCCTTAATTGCTTCTTCAATCGTGTAAAATTCTGACATGTTTAACCCTCCCTATTTTATTTAATCTTATAAGAATCCATTTTCTTTAAGAAAGTCTTCATTAATGGAATCTTTTTTTTCTATTTTTTTATCACTTTGAAATGTTAAAAGTTTTTCTACATATTTACCTATAACATCACATTCAAGATTTACAGTATCTTCAATGGTTTTAGATAATAATATAGTTTCTTTTCCAGTATGTGGAATTATAGATACTTTAAATACCTTATTATCTACATAGGCCACAGTAAGACTTATTCCATCAATGGCAATAGAACCTTTTTCAACTATATACTGTAAAATGTTTTCCTTAGCCCCTATGGTAACCCATATTGCATTATCTTCCTTTTCCAGGGAAACAATTTTCCCAACGCCATCTATATGTCCACTTACTATATGTCCTCCAAATCTTCCTTTAGCACTTAAGGCTCTTTCTAAATTTACTTTGCTTCCAACCTTTAGTTCCCCTAAATTACTTCTTCTTAAAGTTTCAGCCATAACATCAGCATCAAATATATTTCCATATATATTTGTTACTGTTAAGCATACTCCATTGGTACAAATACTATGTCCTAACTTTACATCCTCAATAACTTTATTAGCTTTAATTGAAAGTATGGAAGATTTTTCTCCCTTTTTTATTCCTCTAATTTCTCCTACCTCTTCAACTATTCCTGTAAACAAGGCTTCCATCTCTCCTTCATGTATCCTTCTATTAAAATATCTTCTCCTATAGTACCTACCCTTATACTCTCTACTCCATAGGCTTCTTCTAGAACTTTTATTCCTATTCCCTCTACTGGAGTTTTAGACCTTTCTCCTCCAATAAATTTTGGTGCAATGTAAATTTGAGTTTTATCTACTATTCCAGCTTTTAGGGCTTCGAAGTTTAAGGTTCCCCCTCCTTCAAGAAGAATACTATCAATGTTCATTTCTCCTAAAGTCTCCATTAATATCTCCAAATTAACTTTTCCCTCTTTAGAAGGAATGACCACCACCTCTACACCCCTCTCAGTGTAAATAGATATTTTTTCCTTTGAAGCTTTTTCCGTAGTTACTATAATAGTTCTTGCCTTCTTATCCTCTATAACTTTAGAATTTAAAGGAATTCTAAGAGAGCTATCTAAAATTATTCTTATAGGGCTTTTCCCTCCTAGTACCCTACAAGTCAACTCTGGATTATCCTTAATAACCGTATTAGCTCCAACCATTATTCCCATAAGGTCATTTCTCAAATTATGCACATTTTTTCTTGAAGCTTCTCCAGTTATCCACTTTGATTCCCCATATTGAGTAGCTATCTTACCATCTAGTGACATGGCAGTTTTCATGATTACGAAGGGTTTCTTTGTAGAAATGTACTTCATAAATATTTCATTTAAAGCAATACATTCCTTTTCTAAAACACCTATATCTACAATTATTCCAGAGTCTCTAAGTTTTTCAACTCCTCTCCCCGCCACTAATGGGTTTGGATCTAAAGCTCCAATTACTACTCTCTTTATTTTTTTCTCTATGATTTTATCTACACAAGGTGGTGTTTTTCCATGATGAGAACAGGGCTCTAAGGTCACATAAAGAGTTGCTCCCAAAGTATCTTCTTTAGCATCTTTAAAAGCATTAACCTCCGCATGGTTATGTCCATAGACCTGATGATATCCTTCACCAATAATAGTTCCATTTTTAACAATTACAGCACCTACCATTGGATTAGGATTAACACTTCCCCGTCCCTTCTCTGCTAATGTCAAAGCCAATCTCATATAATTTTCATCCATTAAAATCACATCCTTATTTAAATAAAATAAAAGCCCCAAGTATAATACCCTGGGGCTAAATTTTTATTCATATTTCTAGTAAATTTTAGTTTATTTTATAATTAATATTAAAAATTTAATATTAATCGTAAAAAAAATCTCTGAAATATATATATATTTCAGAGCACATAAACTAACAATTATAGTTATATTAACAGAGTTCTTAGCTTCTCTGAAGCTTTAGAAATCGTTATCCAGGGACGTAATAGCTCTTAATTCCCACTTTAGAGAAAATAGGAATATTAGAGCTGGTAGTCATCGGATAAAATAACTATAGTAATTACTATACTTACAAATAATTTTCTCACATCCAGACTTTACTGTCGGCCTTGGAATCTCACCAAGTCATGCCAAATTGGCTCGCGGGCTATACCGCCGGTAGGGAATTTCACCCTGCCCCGAAAATTGTTATTAACTTGTCAAACTTATAATATCATCTTACATAAATAATTTCAATATATTCTTACAAATCTTTTTAATTAACATTTTATAAACGATATTTAGTGTTATTTATCCAATAATATTTCTCAGAAAATAAACCAGAGATATTGTAATATCCCTGGTTTAATTCATTAAATATTTTCTTATTTAATTTAAACTACTACATATTCAATAAACTTAATATTTCTTGAACAGCTTGCTTAGCTTCTCTAGGTAATTTTTCTATTGCTGCATCTTGAGCCTTTGGATCATTGATCTGGGCTATCCTAATTATCTCTTGTTGTAGTCCTGGTATATTATTTACTACATTGGCTGCATTATTAAATCTAGCTGCAAAATTAGGGTCCTTCATTTTTCCCTTAATCTTAGTTATTAGCTCATAAGGATTCATTAAACTTTCCTCCACCCTCGAAATAATTCATTATAATTACATAATATTCAATAGTTGCTTAAAAGTTCTTATCTTATATTTCTTTAATTATAGTTTTAGCACTTTTAATAATTACAACCTTAGCTTTATAAGGCTCTATATACTTAAAAATTTAATAATCATATTTTACTTATTATATATATTATAAATATTTTTATATTTTTTCTTTACCTATCCACTTTCTTAATACCTCTGGTACTATAACACTTCCGTCCTCCTGTTGATATTGTTCTAGTATTGCAGGTAATAATCTGCTTGTAGCTAACCCTGATGCATTTAAGGTATTTAGATATTCTACCTTATTACCATCTTCTCTTCTAAATCTTATCATCCCCCTTCTTGCCTGATAATCTCTTGCATTAGAAGCTGAACTTATCTCTTTATATTCATTCATACTCGGTATCCATACTTCTATATCATAGGTCTTCGCCATAGATGCACTACAATCTTTAGCTGCCAGCTTTACTAGTCTATAATGTAGTCCTAAGCCTTTTACCAGAGCTTCAGCTTTTTTAATTAATTCTTCTAAAGCTTCATCTGAATCCTCAGGTTTTGTATATTGGAACATTTCTATTTTATTAAACTGATGTCCTCTTATCATACCTCTTTCAGATTTTCTATAGCTTCCAGCTTCAACACGATAACAAGGAGTATAAGCAAACAATTTCTTAGGTAATTCTTCTTCTTTTAAAATTTCTCCTCTATAAAGATTTATTAAGGCAGTCTCTGCTGTAGGAAGCATAAATTGCATACTTTCTTTATCTTTTTTGTCCCCTACTGTAAATACTTCATCAACAAATTTAGGAAACTGACCTGCTGAAAGACCACATTGATAGTTTAATATATGTGGAGGCAGGATAAATTCATATCCGTCTTTTATATGCTCTTCTATAAAATAATTAAGTAAAGCCCATTCTAACATAGCTCCTACACCTTTATATATCCAAAATCCATTACCTCCAAGCTTAACTCCTCTTTCATAATCAATAAGCTCATGAACTTTAGCAAGTTCTACATGATCTTTAATTTGGAAATCAAAATTAGGCTTTTCTCCAAATTCTCTAACTACCTTGTTATTTTCTTTTCCACCTGCTACTACATCCTCATCGGGTATATTCGGAAGACTTTCCATAAATGTATTTATCTTTTCTTCCATCTCTTGAAGTTTCTCATCATATTCTTTTATTTCTTTACTAACTACTTTCATTTTTTCATATAATTCTTCTACATTTTCTCCACCTTTCTTAAGAATAGGAATCTCTTTAGAAACCTTATTTTTGTTGCTTTTAAGCTCTTCTACCTGTATTAATATTTTTCTTCTTTCTTCATCCCACTGTAAAAGCTCTGAAAAATCTACACTATCCATTCTCTTTAGAAGTGCAGCTTTAACCTTCTCAGGATTTTTTCTAATTAAATAAATATCTATCATTTTTATTCCTCCTAAATGAATTTTTTAATATTAAATCTTTTTATTTTGCTGTAAATTAAAAACTCCCGCCTCTATAAATATAGAGACGAGAGCTATTATATCCCGTGGTACCACTCCAGTTGTCACATTAGTGACCTCTTTACTGTGCTTTAAGGAGCACTCCCCTCTGATTCTTCATCAGTAGCTCCGAAGTGGAAAGACTATATAATATACTGATTTTCACCTATCATCAGCTCTCTAAAATATTTAAATAGTCGTAGCTTCATCATTGCTAATATAATATTTGATATATGTTAAGCATTATATTAACACTTTATTCTTGCAATGTAAATATTTTTACGCAATATAACTTAACAAAATTATCTTTAAGCTTTATTTTTATTAGATATTCTACGTGCTAAAGGATGATTATACATGCAATGAAAAATTGAAATATAACATATGTAAATTGTGCTTATGTTATAATACTATTAGTAATAAATTCGTATGTATTTTTTAACATAATGAGGTGACAAAATGAAAAAATTAAAGATATACTTTACGTCTGATATACACGGATACATATATCCTACAAATTATAGAGATGATACTGAAAAGAATATGGGTATATTAAATATAATTAATCAGTTTGAAAAAGATGGAAATACCCTAATCATAGATGGTGGAGATACAATTCAGGGTTCCCCATTTACTAATTATTTAAGTACTAATAAATTTGATATACATCCACTTGCCACTGTAATGAATGAAGGTCAATACGATTATGTAACTCTTGGAAATCATGATTTCAATTATGGCTATGACTATTTGAAAAAATATCTTAACAATTTAAATGCAAAATGTCTATGCACTAATGTAGATAATAAAACAAAAGAAATATGTATTTTGCCTTATGATATTAAAACCATGGAAAATGGGTTAAAAGTAGGCTTAATGGGATTTACCACTGATTTTATAAACAGATGGGAAAGGCCTTTAAATATAAAAAGTTTCACTATCACAGATACCTTTAAGTCAGTAAAAAAGTATTATGCAGAACTTAAAAAACAATGTGATCTAGTAATAGGAGTTTATCATGGTGGATTTGAGAATGATTTAGAATCCCATGAAAAATTAAGCGACACTAATGAAAACATAGCATATAAACTGTGTCAAGAGTTTGATTTTCATATTCTTTTAACTGGACATCAGCACATGGAAATTCCAGGACAATATCTACATAATACCTATATAGCTCAAACCCCTCCTAACGGAACAAAATTTTTAGAACTAAACTTAGAGCTTCATGATGATTTAAGTATAGATATAAGTTCTTCATTAAAAAAAGTAGAGCTTAATCCTAATAATGCTATGTATTATAAATTCTTAAATTTAGAAAAACAAGTTCAAAAGTGGCTGGATACACCTGTAGGATTTTTAGATGTGGAGCTTCAACCTAGGACTCACATAGACATGGCTGCAAATGGCTCTTATTTAGCTAATTTTATAAATCAAGTACAGTTGGATGCAAGTGGTGCTGATATTTCAGTTACATCCTTTGCTAATTCAATAAAGGGTTTTAACAAAAATGTAACAGTGAGAGATATAACTTCTACATATATGTTTCCCAATACCCTAACTATCATTGAAATAGATGGCAAAACCTTAAAGCTTGCCCTTGAAAGATGCGCTAGTTACTTTGATAATATTGAAGGTGAATTACAAGTATCAACACGCTTCTTAAAACCTAAGGTAGAGCATTATAACTATGACTATTTCTCAAATTTGAATTATATTTTCGATATAAATAAAGAAGTAGGAAATCGTGTTGTTTCAATGAAATTTAAGGGTAAAGAGATTGTTAGTAATGATACCCTTACCCTTGCCATGAATAACTATAGAGCAACAGGTGCAGGCGGTTATGATTTCTATAGAAATTGTAAAGTTGTAGGTGAAGTCTTAAATGAAATGCCCGACATTATCATCGATTATTTCAGAGCTCACAAGGAAGTTGTAGTGGATAAAAATCAATACCTAACAGTTATTAAATAGTTTTTCCTATGACTATCAGCTCTAATACTCCCACCTTCTTCAAAGTGGTAATAAAGAGCTACTACATCCCTGGATAACGATTTCTAACCTTAACAATTAATTTATTCATCTCTTTTTATTAAAATTTATTATTATTATGTTTAAAAATCATAGATTTTTCAAATACTACACTATAAGTTAATTTACTGTTTAAGGAGGAATAAATATTGTCTAGTATAACTGGTATTGTTAAATGGTATGATGAAGGAAAGGGTTATGGATTTATTTCTTGTAATGAGGGCAATGATGTATTTGTACATCATTCTCAAATAAAAGAAAAAGGAACTAATAAAGATTTACATGAAGGTGAAAGTGTAACTTTTGATATTACTGATGGAGCTAAAGGGCCCATGGCTGTGAATGTTCAAAAGCTATAACTTGAATTTAAAAGGTTATCTTAGGGTTAATTTATTTAATCTTAAGGTAACCTATTTTTATGCTTTTTAGATAATAAAAGCTATATAATTGCTACAAATTCTGTTATTATAGATAGTTGTACGGTATTGGTTACTCTATGTTTTTTAATAATTAATCAATACATAACCAATACTAAGATAATTGATTTTATATGTTAAAAGTGGTGATGTAATGAACTATATAATATTTGACTTAGAATTTAATCAAAAATATGAAGATAAAAAAGAACATTGTTTAGAAAAAAATCAATGTGTAGAAAAGAGCAATAATTTAAGTCTCCCCTTTGAAATTATTCAGATAGGAGCTTTAAAATTGAATGAAAATTTCGAAAAGATATCCACATTTAATTTTTTAATTAAGCCAACTATTCACACAACTCTACATCCTTATGTGGAAAACCTTACTAAAATAAGTAATAATGATATAAATTCTTCAGAAACCTTTCCTAATATTTACGATAAATTTACTAAATTTATTGGTGAAGAAGAAGCAGTTCTCTGTGTATGGGGGATAGTAGATATAAAAGAACTTTTACGAAATATAAAATTTCATAATATATCTACTACTTCTCTTCCACTTATATATATCGACGTGCAAAGCCATGCATCAAAATATTTTAATAGTAAAAAAGGTATAAAAATTGGGCTTAAAAATGCAATTGAGCTTTTGGATATACCCCTTCATGGTGATTTTCATGACGCGAGTAATGATGCTTATTATACAGCAGAAGTATTAAAGAAGATTTTCAATAAAAATATAAAGCCTTTATTATATACTAACCCTTCTAGGAGTACCTCTTCTGTTAAAGAAAAAGTTGATATGAATGGCGTATTTGATCAATTTAAAAAAATGTACAAGAGAAGTCTAACTAAAGAAGAAAAGTCTATGATAAGCCTTGCTTATAACATGGGTAGAACAAAACAATTTGTAATTATAAGGAAAGAAGACTCTTAGCTGCTAGCTAAGAGCCTTTCTTCTTAATATTTCTATTTCTTTGCCATATCCCTCAAGGTCATTTGGTGTTTCAAGGAAAAATGGTAAGTTGCATAATTTAGGATGATTAATAATATTAGTAATGGCTTCAATTCCTAAAGAACCTTCACCAATTTTTTCATGTCTGTCCTTATGGCTTTCAAAAGGATTTTTGCTATCATTTAAATGAATTGCCTTTAATTTTTCTAAGCCTATTAATCTATCAAACTCTTCTAAAACTCCATCTAAATTATTAACTATATCATATCCTGCATCATATACGTGACAGGTATCAAGACACACTCCCATATGATCCTTTAGCTCTACTCTATTAATAATTTCAGCTATTTCTTCAAAATTTCTCCCTACTTCTGTCCCCTTACCTGCCATGGTTTCTAATAACACAGTAGTAGTCTGCTGCGGCTTAATAACTGCATTAAGCATATCTACAATATAATTAATTCCAACTTCTACGCCTTGTTTAACATGACTACCTGGGTGAAAATTATATAAATTATTAGGTAAGTACTCCATTCTTAATAAATCATCTGTCATCATTTCTAATGCAAATTTTCTAGTGTTTTCATCTGCTGAACAAGCATTCAATGTGTAAGGTGCATGAGCCAATATAGTACTAAATTTATTTTCTTCCATTATTCTTAAAAGGGCAGCAACATCTTTTTCATCTATAGCCTTTGCCTTTCCACCCCTAGGATTTCTAGTAAAAAATTGAAAGGTATTAGCTCCTATTGAAAGTGCTTCCTTTCCCATATTTTCAAAACCCTTGGTTGTAGATAAGTGACATCCTATATTTAACATTTTCATTACCTCCATCTTCTATTATTGCAAAACTTCTAATTTTGTATTCTATTTCTATATCCCTTGTAATTTAAATTTCAATAATCTAACTTTAATACAATGATACTATAATAGAAGATATATTTGCAATGGATAATTTTTATTATTTAGAAATAACTATTAGTATTTTAAGATTCTAACTAGATCATATACGTCTTCACAATAAAAAAATGTAGACATTAATGCTACTCCATCAGCTCCTGCTTCTATAACCTTGGAAGCATTTTCTGTTGAAATTCCACCTAAAGCTATGATAGGACAAGTAACTACTTTCTTTAATTCTTGAATAAATTCAACGCCCTTAGGCTTTAATCCTTCTTTACACTTGGTAGAAAATATATGAGATGCTAGTATATAGCTACACCCCTTTTTATCTGCCCTTATACCTTCTTCTAAAGAATGTACAGAAACTCCTACATTAAATTTCTTTTTATTATCTAAATTCATAAAATCTTTAAAAGATAGATGAACAGTTCTTTCCTTTACTTTTTTATAAATTTTCATATTAGAATTTATTATTATCTCAGTACTTCCAATTACTAGCTCCTTTATTTTATAATAAAGTCTTTCTAATTCTTCATCATCTAAATCTTTTTCTCTTAATATTATTCTATCCACACCAGCCAGTGAAGCTTCTTGCAGGGTTTTAAAATATTTTTCTTCACTAACTAAATGCCTATTTGTTATTAGGTAAATCAAATTCTTTCCCAATCCTTAAATATTGGTTGAAACCCTGCTTCTATTATCATTTCTTTTATTTCTTCTACTGAACCTTCATCATTTATGGAAAATTGTGATGTACCTTTAGTTTTTAATGCATGACCTCCAACCTCTGTAGACACACCTGCACTCATCTTGGTGATTCCTAAAGGTATAAGGTTTTTTCTCATTTTATGATCTTCTCGTGTAGAAACATTTATTCCACTTTGCTGTGCAAAGATTTTATAAGCTAACATAACTTGTACCATTTTTTTATCTTCCACTGGATTTAACTCCTTTAATCCTCCCTCACAAGGTCTGATTCTTGGAGGTGAATAAGTCACTTCTACATGGGGATATTTCTTTCTAATATACTCTCCATGAAGAGCTGTGAAAAAGGCATCTCTTCTAAAATCACCTAGTCCAAGAAGAGCTCCTATACTTATACTTCTCATTCCAGCTCTTGCTCCTCTTTCTGGAGTATCTAATCTAAATTTATAATTCTTTTTAGGTCCTGATAAATGAACTCTATCATAAATTTCTTCATCATAGGTTTCTTGGTATACAGTAAGACCTTCTGCTCCCACTTCTACAGTTTTTTTATAATCCTCTTCACTTAAAGGCTGTACCTCTAAGGTTATAGATGGAAAGTATTCTTTCATTACTTTTATAGCATCTACTATATACCTAGTTGGGGAATGAATTTGACTTTCTCCTGTTAATAGAATAATGTGCTTAAATCCTTGTTTAGCAACTGCTTCTGATTCTGATTTTATTTCCTCCAAAGTTAGCTTTTTTCTACTTATAGAATTTTCAAGATTATATCCACAATAAGAGCATTTATTAACACAATAATTTGAAATATAAATTGGAGTATATAATAAAATAGTTCTTCCAAAGTGTCTTAACGATAATTCCCTTGCCTTTACTGCCATATCTTCTAATACTTTTTCTGCTACTGGTGATAATAAATTAAGCAAGTCCTCATAATTTGGATTTTTTTCATTAATACTTCTCTCTACATCTTCTACTTTTACCCTACTCCAATATCTATTAAAGTCAAAATCCTTAAATTTTTCTATGGTACTATAAAAACTCATTTTTTCATCTCCTCAAATTTTCCGTTAGTGTAAAGTTTTTTACTCTCCTAAAAATCCTGTGAGTGGTGAAGATGCATTTCCACTTTTAGAAACAGTCCCAAATTTTGATAAATAAGCAAGTCGTCCACCTTCTACCGCCATACTAAAGGCTTTTGCCATATTAGCTGGATTTTTTGAAGAAGCTATAGCTGTATTAACAAGACATGCCGCTGCTCCCATTTCCATAGCTTCCATTGCTTGTGATGGCTTTCCTATTCCAGCATCAACTATAATTGGAATATCTAGTTCATCTATCATTATTTCAATAAGTTCCTTAGTTCTTATACCTCTATTACTTCCTATAGGTGCTCCTAAAGGCATAACCGCCGATGCTCCCGCTTCTATTAATCTTCTCCCTGCATATAAATCTGGACACATATATGGGAGTACTGTAAATCCTTCTTTAGCTAATATTTCTGTAGCTTTTATAGTTTCTTCATTATCCGGAAGCAGATACTTTGAATCCGATATAACCTCAATTTTTATCCAGTTACCACATCCCATAGCTTTGGCAATTCTTGCAATCCTAACTGCCTCTTCTGCATTAGTTGCCCCTGATGTATTGGGCAATAAAATAACATCCTTAGGTATATTAGATAAAATATCTTCTTCCTTATTATCTAAATCTATCCTTCTTAAGGCCAAGGTAATAACCTGTGAATTACTTTCACTCAAGACTTCCTTTATAAGTTTATTAGACGGATACTTACCTGTACCTACAAATAATCTATTTTTTAATTCTACTCCACCTATTTTTAACATATCTTCCATTTTAACTTTCCCCTTCTTTCAACATAATTCTAAGTGCCATATTTGCCATATGATTTGCACATATTGCTACTCTTGGTGCCATGAGTCCAGATCCTTCTTTAGCTTCATTTACTCCATCTCCACAAATATAAAACCTATCGTTTATCTTTTTAGTTTGTATATCATTAGAAGAATAAAAACCTGCCATACCTGATGATGCTATAAGGACTGATTCCTTAACTTTAGTTAATATCTCATTACACAACATTGCTTTATAATTTGCACTATCAAAAGCTTCTAACACAATATCTACATCTTCAAATAATTCTTTTATATTCCCCTTCTCTATTTTCTCAATTTTTTCATTTATCTCTATAAATGGATTTATGTCTAAGAGTTGTTTTTTTAAAGCAATAACCTTATATTCTCCTATATCTCTTATTAAGTATTGCTGTCTATTTAAATTTGATGGTTCTACCACATCAAAATCTATTATTCTTATAAATCCCACTCCTAACCGTGCTAAGGATATAGCAATATTGGACCCAAGGCCTCCTACACCTGCAATGGCTACTCTTGCCTTTGATACTTTTTCATGTACCCCTGGTGTATGCCTTGCCATCATAACACCTCTAAGTTCACTTTTACTTGGAACTTGTCCTCTCTTTATAAAAACAATGTTGTCACCCTCCTTTAATATCTTATCTTTAACTAAAGGAAATCCATTTAGTATCACCACATCACAACTAGGATTAAGCCTATCCTTTAAACGAAGACATGTTTCACCCTTATTAACTTCTTCTATGTTTTCATTAACTTTAATTTTAATTTTCTCATTCAAACAAATCCACCACTCTACATCTTTCTGTAAAAGTCTTTTCAAATATATTTATAATTTCTCTTTAGCCTCCCCCTACAAAAGATATAACTTCTATAATATCCTCCTCTTTTAAATATATTTCCCAATAATTTTCTCTTGGTACTATTTCTTTATTTAATTCCACTACTACCTTTTCTTCATTAACATCTAACTTACTTAGCAAACTGCTTATAGTAGTTATTCCATTCATATCTACACTTTTTCCATTAACCTTCATATTTTCACCTTCTTTCAATACCTATGTACATTAACTAACTTATTTTTACAAATAAAAAACACCTAACAAATGCTAGGTGTTGAAAATCTCAATAACTCATATAACAATATCTTCTTATTTAAGTTTAGATATTAATAATTAAAATTATATCTTTACTTAAGCTTTTATAAAAATACTAATTTTGCATAAGCAAGACTTTTATTTTATATAAAAATAAGATTTATTATTTGCTTCCCTCCGATGGTACTAACCATATCAGGTTCTTAGAGTTAGGACTTTCCTTCTCAGCCAAATTGGCACCCCTAGCTATCTATTAAATTATATTTATTATAACATTGCGGATTTACAAATTCAACTATACCATTCAATAAATACCTAATTGCGCTCCTATATATATGAATAGTTTTTTATAATAATCACAAAATAAGGTTGAACGAAATGTTGAAGGAGGTTAAATTTATGAAATTAGAAGATAACCCTGAGCTACGTGAAAAAGCTAAACAAATGCTTATAGATGGAGAATCCTATGATAAAATTATGGACGTAACTCATTTAAGATTAAAAGATGTAAAAAGAATTGAAAGAGAAGAAGTAAGTAGTCATTTTTAGTTAATACAAAATACCCTGTAAAGTAATCCTCTATTTTGTGTGTTAAGCTTTCAGGGTATATTCTATTTTTGTATATGTTTTTGTCCTATATGTCTGTTTTATGCTCTAGTATTTCAATAAATTTTGTAGTTGCGGGAGAAAGGGACACACTCTTTAAAAAACATAGCCCTATACTTCTTTTAGGTATTTCTTCTTTTAATTTCACTTTATATACTGTTCCCTTTTCTAAATATTCTTTTGAAAATTCTTTAATAACACAGGCTATTCCTAAGTTTGCCCTTGCGAATTCTAATAATAAATCATAAGATCCTAATTCGATTTCAGCAGTAATTTTAATTCCTTTAGATAACATATATTTTTCTATGTATTGCCTTGATATAGATTTAGATTCTAATAATATTAATGGTAATTTTGTTATTTCTTCGAGGCTAATGGGTCTAGAGCAACGGTTCTTGTACTTATTTCCACAGACAAATATATCATGAATATCCATACATTCTCTAAGTTCCAGTGCGGAATCTTCAATAGGAAAATTACAAATTGCAATATCTATTTCCCCTGACTTTACACTAGCACAAAGCTCTAAGGTTGTGGCATTTATTATTTTAAACTTAATATTGGGATATTCCTTGTGAAATTGTTCTAAATAGGGTAATAAAAAATATCTTGATATGGTATCTCCTACACCTATTTTTAAATCTCCTATCATCATATTTTTAATTTTTAAAAGTTTATCTTCTCCAACATGTATCAAATTCATGGCAGAGCTAGCATATTCAAATAAAATTCGCCCCTCATTTGTAAGTATAACCCCTTTAGAAGTTCTTGTGAAAAGCCTTATATCTAGTTCTCTTTCTAATTGCATAATAGATTGACTTACTGCGGGTTGAGTCATGTATAACTCTTTAGCAGCTCTTGAAAAACTTTCATGCTTTCCAACCATACAAAACACCTTATATAAATCTAATTTACTTATCATATAAGCACTCCTTATATCTACTATTTAATCTATTTATTTTACTTATACCACTAAAATGGTGTATATTACAAGTGTAGGTTTTAAAAATTAATGTAATTTTACATAAAGGAGATGTTATAATTGGAAAGAGTCGTTGGAACTGTTGTTAGAGGACTTCGTTGCCCAATCATAAACAAAGGAGATAACATTGAAGAAATCGTTGTAGATAGCGTGCTAACTGCTGCTAAAGTTGAAGGTTTCTCAATTAATGATAAAGATGTAGTTACTGTAACTGAATCTGTAGTTGCTCGTGCACAAGGAAACTATGCTTCTATAGACAATATTGCTAAAGATGTAAGCTCAAAGTTTGGTGAAGATACTGTAGGAGTAATATTCCCAATATTAAGCCGTAACCGTTTTGCTATATGCCTTCGTGGTATTGCAAAGGGTGCTAAGAAAATTGTTTTAATGCTTAGCTATCCTTCTGATGAAGTTGGTAACCATTTAGTAGACTTAGATATCCTAGATGAAAAAGGAGTTAATCCTTGGACAGATGTTCTAACTGAAAAGCAATTCCGTGAACACTTTGGATTTAATAAACATCCATTTACCGGTGTTGATTATATTGAATATTACAAATCTCTAGTTGAAAGCTATGGGATAGAGTGTGAAGTTATATTCTCAAATAATCCAAAAACTATATTAGATTATACAAAGAGTGTACTTACTTGTGACATTCACACTAGATTCAGAACTAAGAAAATACTTAAGGCAAATGGTGGAGAAAAGATTTATAGTCTTGATGATATTTTATCTTCATCAATTGATGGTAGTGGATTCAATGAAGCTTATGGACTTTTAGGCTCAAACAAATCTACAGAGGAAACAGTTAAACTTTTCCCTCGTAACTGCCAACCAGTAGTTGATAACATACAAGCTATGATTAAAGAGAAAACTGGAAAAACTGTTGAAGTTATGATTTATGGAGATGGAGCATTCAAAGACCCAGTAGGTAAGATTTGGGAACTTGCAGACCCAGTTGTATCACCTGCATATACTCCAGGACTTGAAGGAACACCAAATGAAGTTAAGTTAAAATATCTTGCCGATAATAACTTTGCTGATTTAAAAGGTGAAGAACTTAAGTCTGCTATCTCTGAATATATTAAAAATAAAGAATCTGATTTAGTAGGTGCTATGGAATCACAAGGTACTACTCCAAGAAGACTTACTGATCTTATAGGTTCATTATCTGACTTAACTTCTGGAAGTGGAGATAAGGGAACTCCTATAATCTTCATCCAAGGTTATTTCGATAATTACACAAAATAATACAGGAAAAACTAATGTAATTTCTTATCCTACTTATATAAAAATAGCCCAAAGGATTTTCTTTATCCCTTGGGCTATTTTCTATACTTTATTTCTAATGGATTTTTCTTATATACACTGACTTACTTTTTATAAGAGCTCTTCAAAGATACAGTTCTATTAAATACTAGCTTTTCTTTAGATAATCTAGTATCTCTTATAAAGTATCCATGTCTTATAAATTGAAATCTACCTTCTTCGTTTAGTCTAAGCGCTGCTGGTTCAATAATTGCATTTTTCTTTACTTCTAAGGAATTTTTATTTATATATTCAAATAAATTATCTCCAGATGGAGCATCATTAAATAAATTCTCAAACAATCTAACTTCACAAGGTACTCCATACTTTGTACTTACCCAGTGAATTGTTCCCTTAACTTTTCTTCCAGTAAAACCGCTACCACTCTTAGTCTCTGGATCATAGCTACATCTAAGCTCTACTATTTCACCAGATTCATTCTTTATTACCTCATTACACTTTATAAAATATGCTCCCTTAAGTCTAACTTCTCCATCTAATACTAATCTATTATATTTCTTAGGTGGATTTTCACTAAAATCCTCTCTTTCAATATACAATTCTTTAGTAAAAGGCATCTCTCTCCTACCTAAGTCTTCATTTTCACCGTTATTTTCAATGGTTAAATACTCTAAATGTTCTTCTTGCAAATTTGTTATTACAACTTTTATTGGATCAAGAACTGCCATAACAGAAGGTACCCTCAATTTCAAATCTTGTCTTAAAGAGTTCTCTAGCATAGCAACATCTACTAAAGTATCAGCCTTAGCAACTCCAATTTCTCTTAAAAAGTTTAAAATTGCCTCTCGTGTATACCCTCTTCTTCTCATTCCCTTTAAAGTTGAAAGTCTTGGATCATCCCATCCATCAACTTCTCCACTAGCTACTAACATCTTTAAATACCTCTTACTTGTAACTACTCCACTTAAATTCATTCTTCCAAATTCAATTTGTCTTGGTTTTGGATTATCTAAATCTAACTCATTTAAAACCCATTCATAAAGAGGTCTATGATCTTTGAATTCATTAGAACATAAGGAATGAGAAACCCCTTCAATATAATCTTGAATTGGATGAGCATAGTCATACATAGGATATATACACCATTGAGTACCAGTTTTATAGTGTTGTGTATAGGATATTCTATAAATAACTGGATCTCTCATATTCATATTGGGACTTGCCATATCTATTTTTGCTCTTAACACAGCTTCGCCCTCTTTATATTTACCAGCCTTCATTTTATCAAATAACTCTAAGTTTTCTTCAATAGCTCTATCTCTATAAGGACTATTTTTACCTGGTGTTGTTAAAGTTCCCCTATACTCTCTTACTTCATCGGGAGTTAAATTACATACGTAAGCCTTTCCCTTTCTTATTAAATATAAAGCATAGTTATATATTTTTTCACTGTAGTCTGAACCATAAAAAAGTCTATCCTCATAGTCAAACCCCATCCACTTCATATCTTCCATAATAGCATCTACATACTCATGGTCTTCTTTACCTGGGTTAGTATCATCAAATCTTAAGTTAAATTTTCCATTATACTTTTTAGCAATTCCATAGCTTATATTTATTGCATAAGCACTTCCTATATGGAGATATCCATTAGGTTCAGGAGGAAACCGAGTATGAATTTCATCACATTTCCCCTCATTAATATCTTCCTTCACTAGTCTATCTACAAAGTTTAAAGAATCATTTTCATTACACATATCCTCTTAGTAAAGCTTTTTTCAAGCTTTACTAAATTCACCTCCAATTTATATATAAATTTTAATTTTAAGATTTTATAGTTTTTCACTTAACCAAATATAAAATTTGGAGTGACGTTGCTAAAGCAACTTTTCGCTTTGATCTTGAGGAAACTCCTTCTCACATCTTTAGCAATATGAAACTCCTTTTCACTTCGTTCAAATGAGTAAGTTCACATGACTAAATCATAGATTTAGATGTTCACTTAAGTTTTACTTAGCTAAATCAAAGATTTAGAGTAATGTTGCTAAAGCAACTTTCTCGCTTTGCTCGTAAAGAAACTCCTTCTCACATGCGTTCCAAGGAGTAAGTTTTACTTAGCTAAATCAAAGATTTAGAGTAAAACTTAAAAACTCCCACCCTAGGACTGTTATAGTCCTTAGGGCGAGAGTTATATCTTCGCGTTGCCACCTAAATTCATAGATATGTCACCATATCAATCTTATCAAGTACGGTATTAAAAATACTTATACTCTAGTCCTGTAACGTAGACCTACGTCATAGCATCATCTTTTAAGAATCCGTATGAAGCTCAGAGCCTTGTTTCGATAAATACTTCTTCACTCCTTTTCAGCACCTGGAGCTCTCTGTAAAAGAAATTAAATATCTACTTTTCTCATCATAGCTATTATTGATATTATTATCTATAATAAACAAATATATTTATTTCGTCAATATAAAATTAAGAATATATTTTTAGTTTATTCGTGTAATCCAAATCCACTTATTATTAATGTAGCCCAATCTTCATTTTCTTTTTCAATCCACTTATATTCTATATCCAGTTCTTTAAGCCAAGCATTAAGTCCATAACTTTTTTTGCTTACATTTGGAGACTTTCTTCCAAAGATTTCTTTTATAGTCTCAAGTAATTCAGCTTGTGATTCTTGGCCAAGAGGTCTATCAATTACATTACTTATCTCTATACAGCACTGTGCATAAGATGAATGATCTTCAAAATACAGCTCATTAGCAAGGCCTATTCTTTTCTCATTTAATTCTTTAATTACCTCATTAATTTCATCAATATTTGATAAATACTTCTTAGCTATTCCCATAGAATCAATATCATTGTCTAGTCTATTTATTTGCTTTTCTAATCTTTCATATCTCATATCTTTTTCTCACTTTACATATTTATTTTGCCATACATAGAGTTTGTATTTAACCAATAAAACTTCTTGTCTTAAGTCGCATTCTCATTTACATTTCTCTTAATGCCAATAATCTATTATAACATTAAAAATCATTGTTGCAATTAACTTCTTTCAATCTTAACTTTACTTCCACCTCTACCTGATTCCGCTGGAGTAATTACTAATTTTACTGGCACCCTATTTTTTATAGATTCTACGTGACTTATTATTCCTACCTTAAGTTTATCATTATGAATTCTCTCTAAGGAGCTCATAACTACTTCTAGTAAGTCATCATCTAGTGTTCCAAAGCCTTCATCTAAGAAGAATAGCTCTAAGGGTGCTGTTCCCTTAAGTTGAATTTCTGAGGATAGTGCTAAGGCTAAAGCTAAGGATGTTAGGAATGTCTCTCCTCCTGAAAGTGTAGATGCATCTCTTGAGGCTCCTCCATTTTTATAGTCTCTTATTATGAATTTGCCCTGTTCATCTACTTCTAAACCATAAGTTCCACTAGTAATTTCCTTAAGTCTCTTAGAGGCTTCCATGGATACATATTTTAGTCTAGTAGCAGCTACAAACTCAACAAACTTTTTACCCTTAAATAGCTTTTCTAAATCATCAAGAAGAGCTAATTTATGATCTAATTTTTCTTTTTTATCTAACAATTCCTTTAACTCCAATAGTTTTTTCTTTATATAATTAACCTCTTCTGAACATCTTATATTTACTTCCGTAAAAGCCTTTATTTCCTCTTCTTTTATAGCTTTTTCTTCTTGAACCTGCTGCCAAGCTTCTTCACTTACTTCTCTTCCATTTATCTTTATAAGTAAACTTTCAATAGCCCCATTAACCTTGGATATGCTGTTATTATACTCTTCAATAAATGTCTTTATTCTCTCTATTTCCACCTTAGAAATTACATTATCTTTAACCTGCTCTATATCTTCAAAATTTTCCTTCCTTAAGCAAGCCTTCAAGTAAGTTCTTTCTTCTTCCTCTCGTTTATCTAACTGTCTAACCTTACTTATGATTTCTATTAAAGCTTCATTACAGCTTTTAAAGTCTTTTTCCATGGATTCCTTTTTCTTATCATAACCATTAAAGGAATCTTCTATAGTCTTTATTTCTTCCTGCAGCTGCATTAATAAGTCCTTGAGATTATCGAGATCCCCTACCTTAGATTTTATTTGAAGCTCCTTCTCCTCTGCACTTTTTTCTTTTTCTATAAGGGCAGATTTTTCTTTAGCTAAGTTTTCTCTAAGAGAATTTATGCTTATTTGTAGGGATTCCTTGCTATCTATTAGATCATCTAATCCCTTTCTATACTTTCTTATGTTCTTTTCTAACTCTTCTCTTTCTTTTTCTATCCTTAATATTTCTTCATTTTTTTCTTGAAAACTTTCTACATTGATAGAATTTTTTATGCTATTTATATCATTTTCTAAAGCACTACTAGATAGAGTATTTTTATTAAATTCTAGCTCTACATCCTTATATTGCTTTTCCTTTTCTTCTACTACTGATTTAATAGTATTTCTTTTCCCTTCTAAGGATAGTTTTTCTTCTTTTAAAGTTTTTATAACAGTCTCTAAAACTTCTTTATCTTTATTATACTGTGACAGTTCTTTATCTAGTGCTTTAAATTTATCTTCTAATATTGCTAGATTCCCAACTTTAAAATCATCCCCTAAAGCTTTTATTTCTAGTTCTTTAGCCTTAATGTTTTCTTCTAAATTTAAGATTTTAGTGTTGTCCCTAGTAATATTCATTTCTATTTCCTTAAGTTGATTTTCAAAGTCATGCAGTTTTTCATTTTTTCCAGTTAAGTCTAGGTTTTCTATATGCCTTATATTTTCAACATGATGCTCTAAAGAACCACAAACAGGACAAGGTTCTCCCTTATTTAAATTTTCTCTAAGCTCACTTGCTAAAGTCTCAACCTGCAGCTCTAGTACTTCTGCTTTTAAACCTTTAATGGCCTCATCTATACTAGACTTATTTTTCTCATATTTATTTACTGCTTCCCTTAAACTTTTAATACTTTCTTCTGAGCTTATAATAACTTCAGTTGCAAGGCTATATTTTTTAGTCTTTTCTGCTTCCTCAGATATCCATCTTTGAAGATTCAAAAGGTCAGTAGATTCTCCTGGACAAGTATTAATTAGTTTCTCTAACTGCTCTTCCTTTTCTATAAGCAATGCTTCCTTTTTACTGAGTTCTTCTCTACATAAATCCTCTTTTATGTGTTCTTCTTCCATAATCTTTTTAAGTTTTGTTAAGATTAATCTATCTTTATCTACTAAAGCTTTTAAGTCTAAAAATCTTTCATTAAGTCTAATACCCCTTTGAACTTTTTCCTTTAATTCACTATCTATCTTAAGGGCTTCAAACTTCATCTCAGTTTCTTTTATAACATTTCCACCTTTAAGAATTCTTTTATCTAAAATATCTATTTCTCCCTGAGCCTTCTGTCCCTGCTCATTTAAACTTTTAACATTTTCCCTTAACTCACTAATATTAACTTTTAAAGCATCTAAATTTTTCTTTTCTATTAAAGCATCCTTAACCTTTTCTTCTTTTACTTTTAAGTCAGGTAATTCCTTATCCTTTTTCTTTCTCCAAAAATTCCACTTACTTTCTAGTTCATCTTTTTCTACTTTTAATTTTTCATATTGGAGATTTAGGGCATTTTCCTTTTCCTTCGAGGCTTTTAAATCTCTTAGAGTATTTTCATAACTTTCTATATAAGGTAAAACCCTAGCTGCACCTTCACCAATTTTTAGTTTTTCCTTATACGCTTCTATTTCTTCAGCTTTTCCCATTAGAGCTTTTTTCTTTTCCTCATAGTCTTTAATATCTAAGCTTAACTTCCAAACTTCTTCTTTTTCCTTAAAATCTTCTGCTAACTTCTTAAGTTCCTCATTACCTTTTTTTAGTATATCTGTTGAAGCTTTTAGTTCATCCTCTTTTTCTTTTAATGTATCCTCATTTATATTTTCATAACCCTTAAGCTCACCAGATAGCTCCTTGTATTTACTTTCTTCCTTGATTACTTCAGCCTTTAACTTACTTGAAAGATTATCTCCATACTTTTGTAAATTAAATAATCTCTCAAGCATATCTCTTCTCGTTCTACCCTCTAACCTTAAAAACTCACTAAATTTCCCTTGAGGTAATACTACAGTTCTAGTAAAATCCTCTAAACTTAATCCTATAATCTCTCTACAAGCTGCAGTAACTTCCTTTACCTTATCTGCTAAAATTATGTGCTCCTCAAAAGTCATATCTATTATCTTACATTTTCCTGATATAGGATTACCCGTTTTCTTATCCCTTTTAAATTCTCTATCTACAACATATCTCTTAGGCTTTGCTCCTGAAATTTGAAAGGTATAACTTAAAGCTAGGCTATCACAATTAGTATTTATAAAGTTTGAACTTTTTCTTGAAACCTCTCCATATAAAGCTAAAGTTATTCCATCTAATACTGTAGATTTTCCACTGCCAGTAGGTCCAAATATACCAAAAAAGCCTTGCTCCGTAAGTTTTTCAAAATCTATAAATTGCTCTTCATTAAAGCTATTTAATCCCTTAATTTTAAGACTAATTGGTTTCATTATCTTGGCCTCCTTCTTCTGAGATTATAGACATAAGTAGCTGAACCACTTCATCCTCTGCATCTACTCCTCTTTCTCTTTTATAAAAATCCTTAAATATCTCTTCAAAGGATTTTTCAGAAAGACTCCTAGCATTTTCATCCTCTTCCTCCACACCTATAATCTTAGGCATAATTTCTAGGATATCTCTTTTTAATGTCTTCATTTTCTTAATTTCATCTTCATTTATATATCTATCTGTAGAAATTTCAAGATAAACCCAACAATTTCTATCCTTATTTTCCTCACACTTTAAGATAGCTTCCTCTACTCCATTACATTTCCAAACCTCAATGGGCTTATAAACCTTTATTTCCACCTCTTCTATAACGCTATCTTCTCCAGCCTTCACATCTACTATAAAACATTTATTTTTAAAGCTAATTTCCTTTTTATTATAATGAAGAGGTGAACCTGAGTATCGTGCTCTTTTATTAGTTCCAGGCACTATTTGAGGCTTATGCACATGACCAAGAGCTATATATTGAGCTGACTCTGGAAAACAACTGCCATTTACTATGTAGCTTCCTCCTAGTTGTATGCTTCTCTCTGAACCACTTTCTTCACTTCCCATGGCAAATAGATGTGATACTACTAAATTTATAGTGTCTTCTCTATAATGACCTTCTAAAGTGTGAAATAATTCATGTATTCTATCACTATAAGACATTAATTTTTCTTCTTCACTTTCCATGCCACTATACAATATTTCATTTAATCTTTTTTCACTGGGATAGGGTACTGTTAATATAACTGCTCTTTGTCCATTAACTTCAATTTCGATAAACCCTTCTCCAGATTCAATAAGTCTGTGTTTTCCATAGCTCCCTGGTTGAACTACAGTTTTTGGAGTTCCCACCATAATTATTCCATGGTCCATAGCTAAAGGACCTGCTGCCACTAATCTCTCTGGATTATCATGATTTCCCGATATTACAAGGGTTAGCCTTTCACCATTTCTAGAAACTCTCTTTAAAGTATCATAAAACATTTTTTCAGCTCTAGCTGGTGGATTACTTGTATCATAGACATCTCCTGCAATAATAACCAAATCTATATTATTTTCTTCTACAATATTTACAAAGTCCTTTAAAAACTCTTCTTGCTCATCCATCCTACTCTGACCCTCTAGATTTTTTCCTAGATGCCAATCTCCAGTATGAAGTATTCTCAATTTTGTTCCTCCTCCATTAATCTATATCTATTTCTTTAAATCCTATAAATTCCTCACCCTTAAATTCCATAACAATAATCCAAGGCATAATACTTTTTATTCTATTAAACTCCTCATAACCAAAGGTTTTATTATAATAATTCAATATTGTACTTAAAGCTGTGCCATGAGTTCCTATTACTACATTTTTGCCTTTATTCTCATTTAATATTTCTTTTAATGCTGTTATATTTCTCTCTTGCACCTGTCTAAGACATTCACCCTTAGAAAGCTTGTACTCAAAATCCTCCCATTGACATTTTACAAATTCATTAAAATCATCTATCCATTGATCTGTAATAGTCCGCTCCCTTAAATCCTCTTTAGTTACTACCTTTAAATTTAACGCATCAGCTAACTCTTTAACCGTATCTATTGCACGTTTATATGGACTTGAATAAATTCCATGTATTTTTTTGCTTTTTAATACTTCTGCTACCCTTTTACTATCTTCTAATCCTTTATCCGTTAACGGTCTAATCAAATCTTCATGAATTGAAAAGTCAGGCTCACAATGTCTAACAAAATATATATTGGTCATTTTCCCCTACCCCCTATAAATAAACTATAATTCTATATTATTCTATTATACCTTAAGTTATTTTGTAGTATCATCTTTAATTAAAAACTTACTAGTATTTTTTGAATACTATTGAAGATAGGAAACTAAAAAAGAGTTATATCAAAACAATTTTCTAATCTTAATTAAATATTGTACATTCATTTAAAATAAATATAAGTTCAATACTAATTTAACATTAATTTTGTTTTGATATAACTCTAAACTCATTTAAACACTTTATTCTTCTATACCATAGAATAATTCTATTACATCTCTATCTGGTTTTTTCCCAATATAACTTCCCATTAAGAATGTAATTATAGCTACCACAAGAGCCGGCACTATAGGTTGAACTCCCATTGGTGCAAACTTTGTGATGTAAAATATTATAAAGGAACTAACACCGCAAATCATAGATATTATAGCTCCCATAGCATTAGCTCTCTTCCAATATAACCCAAAGACCACTGGACAAAAGAAAGCAGCCTCTAATCCACCAAATGCAAACAGATTAATAAAAGTAAGTAATGATGGAGGTTGTATTGCAAGAATAAACACTATAAGCCCTATAATTGCTGTGGACCATAGACTCATTTTTGATATTTTCTTTTCAAAATCTTTACCTTCTTTTACATCATAATTTTTCATAATGTAGTTCATATATATATCTTTTATAATTGCTGCAGAAGATAAGATTAACATAGAGGATACCGTTGACATAACTGCTGCTAGTGGTGCTGCAAGAAATATTCCAGCAGCTACAGGATGCATAATATTAATTACTAAAGTTGGAATAACAGTATCTGAATTTGCAATTCCTTTTGGAAGAATTGCTGCAGAAAGTACTCCCGCTAAAAGCATTCCAAACATTAAAATAAAAAATACTACTGTTCCATAAATCATGGCATCATGCATGGATTTACTATTCTTAAACCCCATAGCTCTAACTGTATTTTGAGGAAGTCCAAGGGTTCCTACTCCTACTAATACCCAAAAGGACATGATGTATCCTTTACTAAAATGTTCTCCAGATAAAGGGGTATTCCATACTGGATTAACTTCATTTAAAGTAGCTGAAATAGTATCCATTCCCCCGCCAACCTTTATAATAGAGTAAATAATCAGTCCTGTACCTATTATCATTATAATTCCTTGAATTGTGTCAGTAACAACTACTGCTTTAAAGCCTCCTATGGTAGTATATATAATTACTATTGTACCAAATAAAATTAGTCCTACCAAATAGGAATACCCCGTAATAGACTGAAAAAGTACAGCTCCTCCAATAAACTGCGCCACCATAGTTACAATAAAAAATATTACTAAAGCAATAGATGCCATTATAACTACTGTGGGTGATTTATATCTTTTGTATAAATAATCTGTAACTGTTACAGCATTAATTTTTCTTGATATTATAGCTAGCTTTTTTCCTAAGATTCCTAGTGTTAAAAATGCTGTTGGAACTTGAGTTACTGCTACAAATACCCAACTTAATCCTACAGAATAAGCAATTCCAGGTCCACCAATAAAACTGCTGGCACTGGTATAAGTTGCTATTAATGTCATGGCAAGAACAAACCCTCCCATAGATCTTCCACCTATGAAATAATTATTTATAAATCCATTTTTAGCATTTTCTTTTGCTGAATTTTTGCTAATCCAAACTCCTACAAATAAGTTTAATGCTAAATAAAGAATAATTGGTATTACAATTAACATTTTTTCCATACTACATTCCCCACTTTATTTTTCCTTATGATTATTCTTTTGTTCTTCATCATTTTCCAAATCCATATCCACAAATAAATACTTTACAGTAAATGTTACTGCTACAATAAGTATTATTGGTCCTACAAAACTACTTAATACAAACCACAATGGTAGTCCCATTACATATTTATAAGTAGATGGATCTCCACTTCCTAGCCCAAAGCCAGTAACATACCACCACATAAAATAAAGTATATACAAAATAATAGAAATGATAGCTTCTTTATTCATTTGTCGATTCTTAGCTTTTTCTGATAATTTCATAATCTTACTCCTCTTGATTTCAACATAAATAAGTTTTCTAGAGCTGTACTATTTAGTAATAAGCTCTCATTTTAACAACATAGTAATATTATCACGTCACCATTGAGTTCACAATGGTTTTCATAATTTATTTTCCCCTAATATAGTATTTTAACTTAAATAAATATAAATTTTTTTAATTAATATAAATCTTTTTTAAAAAAATATTAAAAAACTATTGCATATTTATAAGTTATAGTTGTATAATTATGCAACGGTAATAAATTATTATACAAGGGGGATACAATAATGAAAAAAGGTATACTAAAGAAAATTTTTGCACTAGCTATGGTAGGTACCATGTCACTATCTTTAATGGCATGCGGTAATAAAGAAGAGGTGGACTTGCTATCTAAAATAAAAAAAGAAGGAAAATTAAAAGTAGGTATGAGTGTTGATTACGCACCTTATGAATTCTTTATAATGGAAAATGGTGAAAAGAAAACCGTTGGTCTAGACATATCTCTAGTAAGTGAAATTGCTAAAGATTTGGGTGTAGAATACGAAATTCAAGAGATGGAATTTAGCACTATTTGTGATGCTACAAGAAATGGAATCATTGATTTAGGAGTGTCTGGACTATCAGTTAATGAAGAAAGAAAAGAAGTTATAGATTTCTCAAATATATATTTTCAAGCAGAACAAGGAATATTGATAAATAAAAACAATTCTGAAACTATTAAAAGTATTGATGATTTAAAAGGTAAAAAAGTAGGAGCTCAAAATGGTTCTACACAAGCTACTTTAGCTCAGGGAATTGAAAATGCTGATGTTAAGCTATTAGCACAAGTTCCAACTTTAATTCAAGATTTAATAGCTGGAAACTTAGATGCAGTAATTGTTGAACTTCCAGTAGCTGATATACAAGCTATAGTTCATGAAGAATTAGCTGTTGCAAAAGAAAAAATTAATGATACTTCCGGTGGTGGTTCTGCTATAGCTCTTCCAAAGGGACAAGCTACTTTACTAGAAGCAGTTAATAAAACATTAGAAAGATTAGAATCTGAAGGTAAAATACAAGAGTTTTATAAAGAAGCTATAAAATTAAGTAAAGATGAGGTTACAGCTCAATAATTTTTACTAGCTACAAAGGAGGAAGCTATGTCTAATTTAAGTTTTAAGTTTTTAGAAAAATATTATCCAGTGTTTATAGAAGGTATTCAATGGACTTTATTAGTAGCAATGCTATCAGTTCTATTTGGAGCAATCCTAGGAACCCTTCTTTGCTTCATGAAAAGGTCCAAGTTATCTGTATTAAAAGTACCTATTCCTAAGGTTATAGCTTCTATTTATATAGAATTCATAAGAGGAACACCTTTATTACTACAAATTTTTATAGTATATTTTGGTACAACCTCCTTTGGAGTTAAGCTTACTCCTTTAGTAGCTTGTGTAATAGCACTTTCACTTAACTCAGGAGCTTATGTGGCAGAAATAATAAGAAGTGGAATTGATGCAGTAGATAAAGGACAATTAGAGGCTGCAAGAAGTCTAGGTATGAATCAAAGAATGGCCATGCAACATATTATATTACCACAAGCCATAAGAAATATTTTACCTGCTATTGGTAATGAGTTTGTGGCTATAATAAAGGAATCATCTATGGCATCAGCTATAGGTGTAGCAGAAATTACTTATGGTGCTAAGCTAGTTACAGGTGCCACCTATAGAAACTTTGAGCCTTTAATTGTAGCAGCAATCTGCTACTTTATCCTGACATTTACTCTAGGAAGATTAATGGCTTATGCAGAAAGGAGACTTAAAGGAAATGATTCACGTTAAAAATTTAAAGAAAAACTTTGGAGAACTAGAAGTTTTAAAGGGAATTGATGAACATATAACTAAAGGAGAAGTTGTTGTAATTATTGGCCCTTCTGGTTCTGGTAAGTCTACCTTCTTACGTTGTCTTAATCTACTAGAAGAACCGACTTCAGGGGAAATTATATTTGAAGGAAATAATATCACTGATAAAAAGGCTAATATAAATAAACTAAGAGAAAAAATGGGGATGGTATTTCAGCAATTTAATCTCTTTCCTCATAAATCAGTATTAGAAAATATAACTATATCCCCTATTAAGGTAAAAGGTGAAAAGGTTCAATCAGCTAATGAAAAAGCTCTATCTCTTTTAAAAATGGTAGGTCTAACAGATAAAGCTAGTGCTTATCCAAGCTCCTTATCTGGTGGACAAAAGCAAAGGATAGCAATAGCCAGAGCTTTAGCCATGAACCCAGATGTAATGCTATTTGACGAACCTACTTCTGCTTTAGACCCTGAAATGGTTGGTGAAGTTTTAAATGTTATGAAAGAACTAGCCAAAGAAGGTATGACCATGGTGGTAGTAACCCATGAAATGGGCTTTGCAAGAGAAGTTGGGGATAGAATTTTATTTATGGATGAAGGAAAAATTCTAGAAGAAGGCACTCCAGATGAACTTTTCGGAAATCCTAAAAACCCCAGAACTATAGATTTCTTATCTAAGGTTTTATAAGGATAGTAAAAATTCTTAATAAATTTTTATAGAATAATCTAATATATTATCTAATCATTTTTCACATATAAATCCTATTAAAATAGGGCTTTAGCAAAATATATTACTAATCTTATATATAAGCGGTGGAACATCTACCGTAGCTAAAAAATTAGCTTCACATTGATGTATGTGAAGCTGATTTTTTTAATAGAATCCTTCTTTGGCAATTTGCTTTATGTAGTTATATTGTTTTTGTATAAGCTTTTCATATTCTTATACAACCGTTTCCTTTATCTTGTTAAATACTGTTAATTCCCTCTCAACCCAAGGGTTCACATTATCCTTTCCCTCACGGTTAATTAATTCAGTGTTATTAGTAATTGCATCTTCCAGAGAGATGAGCTCCGGTTTAATCTCAAGTTCTGCCTCATATTCATCAAGCTTTTGCTCATTTAAGCTACTAAGGTCTACTTGGCATAAATAATAATGATTTGTCATTGCAAAATATGCATCCGGATCAAATTTATCCGGTCCGACCTCCTTTGTGATACCTATCATATTATTAACCTTAATTAACTTGCAGCCCACTTCTTCCTCAAATTCTCTTCTTAAAGTGGCTTCATAATCTTCGCCTTTTTTTTGTCCGCCTCCGGGAATCTTGTAATCGCCTTTATTAGTCTTTAAAATCAATAATTTATCATCCACAATTACAATTCCTTTTATTGCAATTCTTTCCATGAAACTTTTCCCCTCTGGGATTACTGTTTCTCCTTTGATGATTTCAAACATTTCATTAACCTCCCATATTCTTATATTGTTAGTATCCTTTGTATATACAGATAAATAAAATTCTCTACCTTCTATCCTGAGGCAGTAGGTTATAATTCCAAGTGACAATGTGTCAATATTCTTCATCGTCTTCTCATAACCAGGTTCGCCTGCCTTAACATAGGGTTTACCACTTGCGTTATATCTAATCGTGATGCAAGCATTATCAACGCCGCTTCGTTTGGAAAGAATTTTCTTTGCAACCTTTATGTAGCACTCGGTTTCTTTTGCCGTTTTACTAGTTTTGACATGATTTAACTCATAATCATCCAACCCTATAGCCGCAAGATTATCCTGTAGTTTATTTGATTTGAACAGATATATCTCTGTCATATTTCCAGAAGCTAAACAACATTACACTTCTAAAGAAAAATTGTAGTGAACTACCCGTAGCTACATCTACTACATATTGAAGCATCCATGCCACAGCCACGTTAAAAGCGGCATATATAGTTATAAGTAACGCTGTACTAAAAAACTAAATTTATATTTAAGTATATATTTTTTCATAACTCTAACTCCCTTAACCTCCAAAATTATACATTCACATCCCTAATCACCTTATTTTCTCTCACCATACATAAATCTTTTATTAGGTTAGCCTTTATATATTCATGGTATATAATTACAAATTTCAATGCACTTACTACAAAAGCTGAGACTACGCCTCAGCTTTAACACCTAAAATAAATATATTATTTTTACTTATAAGTAAAAATACTTCATTAATACATATATTTATTGTTCACTAGCATAAGAAAATTTATCTCCTTTTTCATTACTATTAGATATATATAATATTTTTTTAAAGCTAATAACAACTAAAAATAACAAAATGGATGATAATACTACAGATATCCATACAGGATATTTATCAAATAGAAAACCATAAATCATATAAGAAATTGGGTTCATTGCTAATGCACAACTATTTATAGTAGATTTTACTCTTCCCATCATATTTATAGGAATAATTTGTTGTTGCATTACTGCAAAGGCCATATTACCTACAGAAATTATAAGCATCATCATAGATACTGTAAACACAAAAACTGAAAAAGGAATTAATATACTTCTAAATCCACTCATAAATAACGGAGAACAACTCACCGCTAATACTACACCTAAAATTGAAGTTAAAAGTAAATACATGTAAAATATTTTACTAAACTCAAATTTTTTGCATAGTATATTGCTAACTATAGGAGAAATAAGCGTTGCTAATACTATTATAGATTCTACAAAACTATACTGATAGTCACTCACCAAAAATACTTCTTTTGAAATATATGTTATGCCCATAAATAAAATAGGCGTAAAAATAAAATTAGCTATCAATCCTAATATAATTAATTTAGGTAATAGTTTATCAAATCTAATAAAGTTAAATCCTGTAACAAAGTCACTTAAAAAAGCTTTAAAAGTTATTTTATGAGGTTTCTTATTTGTTTTAGGAATACTTATAAACATTTCTTGTATAGCTGATAAGATAAAGCTTAAAGAATTTATAATTAAAATAATAAATATATCAAAAATACCTAGTAATGCTGCTGCTATCATTGGAGACACAAAATTAGTTGTATTGGCAATAAAAGAATCTATTGAATTTGCATCTACTAACTCTTCCTTTTTCACAATACTTGGTATTACAGCATTTATTGCTGGATTAAAAAATACAGATATAATAGTTGAAATTATTACTAATACATATATACTCTCTATAGAAAGACCACTGTTAAGTTTATATATTACCGCATATACTCCTATGAGTAATCCACTAAATAAATCTGAACAAACAATAATTTGTTTTCTATCAAACCAATCAGCTATAACCCCAGCTATTGGTGATAAAACTAATCTAGGTATTATTGCTATACCTAATACTGATGCAAATTTAGTAGCAGATCCTGTTATTTTTAGTACATATAATGATAAAGCAAAACTTTGGATATTACTTCCTAATAAAGAAACTAGTTTCCCCATCATTAAAAATAAAAAATCCTTTTTACGTAAAACGCTTAACGTTGCATTCATATCATATTCACATCCCTGATCATTTTATTTTATGTCTAAATTTCTCCATTATTTAAACCAATAGTTTCGCTTAACTCATTTTTAATTTCATTTTCATTATCACAATTAAATAAAGACTTTCTAAATAGTAATATAGTGATAATTAAAATTATTGAAGATATTAATATACATATTGAAGCGCTAACTTTATCATACATATAGCCGAAAACCATTTGCCCAAAAGGTATAGCTGCCATACAAACTGCACCCATCACTGATGAAACTCTACCCATGAGATTTAATGGAACTTGTTCTTGGAACATTGTATTCATAGTTATATTTGCAAGTGATGTGATGAGTCCTATAAAAAAAGTTATTACTATTATACTTACATATGGTATAAAATTATTATCAAATAAATTTAAGTAGAAATTTGAAGGCACTAAGCTTAGTATTCCAAGTAAAATTCCACTAAACAATATAATATAGAAATACATTTTTCCACCTTTAAATTTATTATACATAGAACTACAGATGAATGGAGCTATCAACATTGATACTACTAGCATAGATTCCATAAGTCCATATTGAAAATCTGATACCATTAATACTTGTTTAGAAATATAGGTTAATCCAATACTAAATACAGGATTATATGCAAAATTAATCACTAGACACAGTAATATAATATTTAAAATCAATTTTTTGTTTTTTATAAAAGTAATACCATCTTTAAAATCATTTCTGAAGCTTTTTATAGTGATGTTTTCTGGTTTAGAATTTATTTTAGGAATTCTTATAAAGGCTTCACTTATACCCGATAGTATAAAACTGATGCTATTTATAATAAGTATTACATAAAGACCGTAGGATCCCATTAAAATTCCTGCTAGTGCTGGAGATAATAAATTTCCTAAATCCATAACAAAAGAACTTAATCCATTTCCATCAACTAATTCTTCTTTTTTTATAATTGACGGCAAAATACTACTAGTTACTGGTTGAAATATTACACCTATTAAAGATAACGTGATTGAAAGAATATAGATATGTGTCATATCTAATCCTCCGGTAATTCTATATATAAGTACAAATATACCTATAATTATTCCGCTTAGTATATCTAATGCAACCATCATCTTCTTTTTATCAAACCAGTCTGCAAAAACCCCTGCTATAGGTCCTAAAATTAGTCTAGGAATTATTGTTATAGCTAAAACAGAAGCAAACTTAGTAGCTGATCCAGTAATACTTAATACATATAAAGATAGTGCAAATCCTTGCATTTGACTACCTATAGATGAAACTAGTTTACCAAAAATTAATAATGAAAAATCTCTTTGTTTTACTAAATACATCTTCATATTATATTCCCCTTTAATCTTTTAATAAATGCCCCATTATCATCACCTACTACCATAGGCTATATGAGATTACATAACTTTATTTACAAATATAGTTTATCATTACAATTATTTTACGTAAATAGTTTTATTTACATAAAGTAATTATTTTTAATATATTTTATATAAATACTAACTCAAACTTCGCACATACAAACATAGCTTAAACCAATGTAAATGCTAATAATAGAAAAGAAAATATATACTTCTTATGTAATAAATTTATTTATATAATAGAAGCTTAACTAAAAAACCCCCTTGGGTTTCCAAGGGATTTTTTAGTTAAATATATGTTTTATAATACTCTTAAAATAAACTCATAACCTATATTAAATGGCTTTATCTATACAATCTATTTCCTTATCTTCAAGGTTATTATTTAATGTATACATACTATAAAAATAACCTTTATTGCTCATCAAAGTATTAAAGTTTCCAGATTCTAATAATCTTCCGCCTTTTAAAACATAAATCTTATCATAGTTACTTAGAACTTCTTCATTTAACTTATGAGTAATTACAATAGCAGTAAGATCTTTGATTGATAAAATAGACTGTTCTATCTCAAAAGAAGTTATATTATCTAAAGCAGAAGTTGATTCATCCAAAAGTAATATAGAAGAATTCTTAATAAGTGCTCTAGATATGGAAATTCTTTGTTTTTCTCCGCCTGATAATTTATTTCCATTCTCTCCTACATCTTCATAAATTCCATTAGGAAGACTACTTACTAATTTATATAGTCCTGCTATTTTTATAACTTTCATTACTTCTTCATCTGTATAATCATTATAAAGTGTTATATTATCCTTTATAGTTCCTGAAAACATAAATACATTTTGATGAATTATTGAAGTTAATTCATATAAATTTTCTGTTCCTATATTTCTTAATTCTACATCGTCTAACTTAATTTCTCCTTGGAAATCACTATAGTATTTTTGAAGAAGTCTAATAATTGTAGATTTACCACTTCCACTCTCGCCTACAATTGCATATTTCTTACCTTTTTCAAATTCTATATTTATATTATCTAATGCTAGTTTACTTTCATCATATTTAAAATTAACATTTTTAAACTTTATAGAATCATTAAAGCTTTTTAGTACAGTTAATTGTTTATTTTCATTTTCATCATGGCTATATACTAAATCATTAACTTTCTTTATTACTTCCTTAGATGATTTTACTTTGTTAATATGTTGAATACCTGCAATTAGTGGACCTGATAAATTATTCATTAACTGTATCAATGCAATTAAAATACCAACTGTAACTTTACCTTTAATAACTAAATATCCTCCAATTAAAATAGG
This sequence comes from Clostridium sulfidigenes, assembly GCF_052067195.1. Lineage (NCBI taxonomy): Bacteria > Bacillati > Bacillota > Clostridia > Eubacteriales > Clostridiaceae > Clostridium > Clostridium sulfidigenes. The sequence continues at coordinate 51,824 of NZ_JBQHQR010000019.1, forward strand.
AGCCATAAACATAATTGTTCCTAATAACTCTGCAAAAGAGTCTACAAAACCACTGTATATTGAAAATCTTTCTTTATTTGATTCTAAATCATTGTTAACATTTTTGAATTCACTTTCTGCTTTACTCTCAATATTAAAATTCTTTATTACTTCAAATCCAAGTAATAAATCCTTAATTTTTATAGTGAAGGTTTCTAAACCAGTTGAGTAGTTAAGTTTTTTCCTTGATAATTTTTTAGAGAATAATTGTGGTAAAGTAAATGTACAAATACTTATAACTATAATTATTAAAGTAATATATACATTTATATACATAAGCGATAAAAATGCTAAAGAAAATGTAACAATATTATTTATAATATTGAATATACTTAATACATAATCTTGTTCGATTAATGAAATATCATTATTTAAAACAGATATATATTTAGCGCTATTATTTTTTGTAAATGTAGATATGTCTTGTTTTAACACATTATTCATTAAATCTTTTCTCATAAAGGTTATAGTTTTTCTAATATATCTAGCTTTAGAATACTTTAAAAGTATTTCTACTAGAAAAGCTAACACAATATATAAGCCAAACAACATTACACTTCTAAAGAAAAATTGTAATGAACTACCCGTAGCTGCATCTACTACATATTGAAGCATCCATGCCACCGCCACATTAAAAGCGGCATATATAGTTATAAGTAACGCTGTACTAAAAAAACTAAATTTATATTTAAGTATATATTTTTTCATAGTGCAAATTCCTCCATCCTATTATTTAATAAATCTTTTTCAAATTTAAGTTTTATTTTTTCTTCTAAAGTAAGTCCATCTAAAAATTTGCTATCGCACACATCGCCTTTAATTATATTTTTATACATACAAGGACCCCCACACAAAGGTTCTGTAATACATTCTCTACATCTACTTTGGTTAGTAACAACATAATTTTTAAATTTATAATACATACTATTATTTTCAATTTTCAAGTTACCATTTTCATTGATTTTACCAAAAGATATACCTTTTTCAGCTAATATAGAACATGGAACTATATTACCATTAGGTTGTATTGTAAGTGAATTCTTTGAATATCCATCACATCTATAATTTTTATTGGGAAATGGCTCTATAGTATAACCCTTCCTAAGAGCATCTAAGTATAAATTGTATAAATTCATACTTTTATTATTCTGAAATAAATTACACATATTAATTACTATATTTTTTCTATATTGAGGATCAATTAAATCAAATACTTCAGATATATTACTTATATTATTTTTATCAATATTAATCCTTAATATCAGTTTAACATTATTTTTTAACAGTAAAATTATATTATCAAGTATTTTATCAAAAGTTTTATCTCCATTTAAAAGAGGTCTTTTTTCATTATGATAACTTCTGGTTCCATCTAAAGTAATTTGAGCGGTCGTAATTCTATTTCTTTCCAAAAGACTTATATTATCTTCAGAAATCAAGTATCCGTTAGTTACTATCATCGATTCATATTTACAACGATTATCATAACAAATTTTAATTGCCTCTTGTGATATTCTATTTATTGTATCTGTAGCTAGTAAAGGTTCCCCACCAAACCAAACAATAAATACTTTTTTAACTTTTTGAGATATATCATTAATATATGATATTATTCCATTTTCTGTAAATTCACTCATGTATTCACTTTTATGATCTTCATAACAATAAACACATCTAAAATTACAATCTAGAGTAGGTTGAATTGTAAGAAAAAAAACTTCATTTTGGTATTTCATAACATTTTCGTTATAAATTGCTTTCTCTTTTTCATCAGTAGAATTATCAATAATTCCCCCAATTTTCCATAACTTCTTAATGATATTCAATTCTTCAATAGAATAATTTGATTTGTTTAAATTATTAGTAATACTACCTATAAGTTCATGTTTCTCTTTATCATAAAAAACATATTTCTTTGATATTGTATTAAATATAATAAAATTACCATTATGTTTAACCTTTAAATTATAATTGGAAAATTTCATAGATTACTCTCCTTAATGGAAAAGAGTGATAAATCACTCTTTTTCATGTCTTTTCAAAATATTAATTTAAACTGTTAATATATATTAATTGCTAGTACATTTGTATACATTAATTGTTACTGCTTGTTCTTCTTCTGAATCTAAATCTAAGTATTCATTTGAAAGAGCTTTTGCTAATTCATCACTTTCTATAAACACTTTGCCATCTTGAACTTTATAGTCTTCTTTGTTAATTGTTATACTTTTTTTTATTTCTTCCATATTTTCCACCCTTATTTCTTTCTTATTAATTTTATTCTATTAAATATTAACTACATTTATATATATTAATTGTTACTGCTTGTTCTTCTTCTGAATCTAAATCCAAGTATTCGTTTGAAAGAGCTTTTGCTAATTCATCACTTTCTATAAACACTTTGCCATCTTGAACTTTATAGTCTTCTTTGTTAATTGTTATACTTTTTTTTATTTCTTCCATAATTTTTACCCCTATTTCTTTCTTATTTTCAATATCATTGTAAACACATCTAATCATCAATATGAGAAATTTTAAATATTTCATACCCTATTCCTGGCCGTTCTTCTGATTCATCTAAATTTAAACTCTCATCCGGAATCTTTATTTCATTATTTTTTATAGTACTCTTGCCTATTTCCTTATTACAATGTTTATCTTCTTTTTCTTTATTAATCATAATTAATCCCCCCCCTTCATTTGAAATATATATTAGTAAACTCTCAAGTAGCCATTTTAATTATAGAAGACTAATATCTTCTATTAAATTTGACTGAAAATCTTATAGAGTCTATTAAGTATTTTAGAAAAATATAATTTGCTAATGAAATAAGTTAATTATTATTTAAAAGATTTGCTTTTATTAATTTAAAGTTATAGCACTAATTTCCTAATTTATATGGTGCTAAAATACTTATAAACCCATAAGTATCAGAAGATTCCAAATTCTCTAGAGACTCATATTTACTAAATAACTCATCAAGTTCTTTCTTAAATTCAACCATCTTTTCTTCATCAGCTTTTATAAAAAAAGCTTTAATTTTATGTGGTTTATCGCCATATTTATCTATATTTCTTATAATATCTCTAGTTAAGGATGCAAAGTGTTGTGATGATAACTCTGAATTAGCTTTGCCTTGGTTATCTTTACAATTATCCTTTAAATAATTTAATATCTCTATATCTGTAGATACTAAGTTATAGTTTTTTTCTAATCTACCCTCAACAATTTTCTTGTCCGTTATCTTAATAAGATTCGCTTCTATAAGTCTTTGAACATATAATTGAACCGAAAAACTTGGTACATGTAATTCTTTAGATATTTCACCTATTGTTTTTGAACCAGATAGTAGTATTAGAAGAATATCTAACGCTTTACCATTTAATATATCTTCCTTAAGCTTATTTTCTTCATTTATTAGGGATATATCATATATACAAGGAATATCATTCATACCATAACCTCCCTCCATTAATTTAATTTAAGTAATGAAATTACTTGATCTAAATCACAATTTCCAATAGCTGCTAAACCCATTTTTTCTTCGACAAATATATCTTGAATTGTACTATGCAAGCTCTGGGCATTTACTTTTTTTATATTTCTTATTTCTTGTTCTAATGAAAATAGTTGGCCATTTGAGGATGTTTTGCCTAAGAACTTAAGTTGTGATTTTAAGTCATCTAAATCAAGTAAGGTTCTTGTTTCAAGCATTTTTTTTACTCTATTAATTTCCTTGTCTGTAAAACCTTCATTTTTAACCTTATGAAACTCATCTACCATAATTTTTAGAACTTCATTTACTGATTTATTTTCACAAACCGCTGTAAATCCAAGAGTCCCTCTGTTTTCATAAAAGTTTGCAAAAGATCCTATACTGTATGCTAGCCCTCTTTTCATCCTTATTTCCTGAACTAATCTCGATTCTAGACTAGAATCACCTAATATTTTAGCAATGATATCTATATTAGGTCTTTCTACATCCATATATGAAGGCACCCTAAATCCTATAGATATAGCAGTACTTTTCCCACTTTTATTGGAGCTGAAATAGATACCAGGTTCGCTATCTACTATTTCCTTATACTTTCTAGTTTGTGTATCTTCCCATCTAGTGAAATTTTCTTCAATCATGTTCAATGTATCTTGATAGTCTATGCCTCCTACGACTACAATAGTTGCATTTTCAGGAGTATAAGAATCATTTATAATACTTTCCAAGTCGTCAGATTTAGCATTATTTACATTTTCAATATTACCTACAATTATTCTTCCAACACCAACATTTCCCCAAAGAGATTGGCTTGTTCTTTCTTTTATTTGATTAAATGAAGAGTAGAAAGATATAGTTTCTTGAGTTACAACCTTTTTTTCATTTTCTATAAGTTCCTTAGCAAATGTTTTATTATCTATTACTATTGTAGATAATGTTTCTATACATTTTTCTAACATATTAGATAATCCAGTAAAGTAATATGAAGTTGTTTCCTTAGTAGTTCCTGCATTATATACAATTCCTTCAGACGATACTTCATTTATTAACCTTTTAAATCTTGGATTATTGTCATTCTCTATATTTATCATTAAATGCTCTATTAGATGAGATAATCCATTTTGCTCATCACTTTCATACTTGCTTCCTTGTTTTATCCAGATACCACAAGCCATAGTTCTAGCATGAGGTATTTTATGCATTATAACCCGTAATCCATTCTCTAGATAAACACTCAATATATCATACAATTATTATCACCTACTATCTTAGATTATATTAAAAGTAAATAATTTTATTTACAATTTTAGTTTATCACGGCCTTTTATATTTGTAAATATGTTTTTTTACAATTTCGAAAATATTTTTAATATATACTCGATTACATATACAATCTGATATAAACACCATTACTTAATATGATAATTTCTATAAAAGTTTTAAGTAGTCTAAATTTCTACTTAGGAAGACCTTCTCCAGGTTCTTCAACCATGGGGAACGCATTAATACTTGTATCTAATGTAGTATATTTCATATTATTCACACTATTGATTAACATACTTTTATCCCCTTGATATAAGCCTATGGACGTAAATAACCCCATAATTATTAATAAAGATACTATAGTTTTTTTCATTTTAATTCTCTCCTTTTAATATAAATTACGTAATGTAAATCCTAAAATTCAATGTAAATTTCAAATTTTACTTTTTAAATATACCATATTATGTATTGTTTGTAAACCTTTTGTTTTACAAATTTTATTTTTTATGATATAATTCTTATAATATATAATTTATATACTAATAAGGAGCGTAATTAAATGGAAATTTTATCACCAGGTCAAAAAATTAGAAAAATTAGAAAAGAACTTAAAATTAATCAAAAAGAAATTACTGGGGGTGAAATAACCCGTGAACTTATTAGCATAATCGAAAATGATAAGTCTACTCTCACACCAACAGTAGCGCATATAATTACAGATAATATAAACCGAATATGCAAAGAAAGGAATATAGATTTTAATTTAGATACTGAGTATTTACTAGAGGATATTAATGCTCAAACAAATAAAATTGCTAGTAAATATATAATTTTTTTATGTAATAATGAAGATAATATTTCAAAGGATTTTACTAAGGATATTGAAGAGATTGAATTATTTTTAATGAAGTATGATGTCCCTGAGAAAAAAATGATTATATATGAAAAAATTGGAGACATATTAAAGAAGCAAAAGGAATTTAACCGAAGTTATATATACTATATAAAGGCTTTTGAAAATCATAACAGATTATTTAATGATATTAGATTATTTAATCTCCTTCAAAAGTTAGGGGGTATATGTATATATCTAGGTAAAGATAAAGAGGCTCTAGATTTCAATAACTTAGCACTTGTATATAATGATACAATATCAGAAGATTTAAGGTATAAAGTGATGTATAACAACACATTAGCTTATATGCATCTTAATGAACATGATAAAGCTTTACTTGAAATTGAACATATTGAGAGCACATTTAAGACACTTACTAAAGAAAATATACTTGAACTTAATATATTAAAAGTAAATTGTCTTAGATATAGAAAGTTTTATAGTGATGCATTAAATGTAAACAAATCTATGTTAAGTACACTAAGTAATAATGATACAGAAAACATTATATTAATTACTGCAAATATCCTTGATATATATACAGTGTTAAAGGATATAAATAATATAAAAATATATATAGATAAACTAATTTATATAATAAGTAATTGTAGTAATGTTAAGGAAAGCTATCCTTGCCCTAATGCTTATAATCAACTAGGAATTTCTACCAAATTAATTGGTAATATAGAGCTTTCTATTGAATGCTATAAGAAGTCAATACAACTGGCTAAATCTCAGAGAAATAAAAGAGTATTATTAAAATCATTAGACCAGCTTTTGACTATACTTATTGAAGAAAATAATTTAGAAGAAATAAATACTTTTAAAAATGAAGTTCTTGAATTAATATCATTAAATATCATTGACCAGAGTATAACTCCGGTACTAAAACTTATGAAGTTTTATAGTGATATTGGCAGTGAAGAAAACTTAAGCAGCTTGTTAAATTTTATATTAGAATGTAAAAAAGATTAACAACCCAAAAAACAGTAGAGAATTTGTATTAACTTCTCTACTGTTTTTATTTAATTTCTATTAAAATTCTCCGCATAACCTAACAACTTAAAACCACATAAATTACTTTACATTTCAGAAACAGCATTTTTTAGTGCTTTAATTGCATCTTCATACTCTAGATTTCCACATAATACTTTCAAATCTTCTTCATCCATAAGTGATTGAAATAACTTCTTTCTTATTATCTTCTGCCCTTCCACATTCACCTCTAATTTAAGATTTTCAAAATAAGGGTTATTGCTATAATCATATTCTGTAGAAAGTAGCTCTTTTACATAATTGTTAAACCATTTTGCAGCAAGCTCCTTGTTCCCTATTTCAATATATAGCCTACAGTAATTATATGCTCCTGAACCCATCCCTATTTTAAATGTATTTTCAACTTGATTTAGAGCATCTAAATACAAAGTTGCCTTTTCATAATTATGTTCACCTTTTGAGAGCCTTGCTAATATTGCTATCATTGCAATGCTTTGGTTTAAATACTGTAATAACATTCCTTTACACATATTTTCTGCTTCTTCAATCTTTCCCTGTTTCTGTAACAATGAAGAATATAGTACCATGGGATCTATAAATGAATTTGATAATTCCTTAAGAGCCCTTTCACTTTCCTCATAGTTTTCTAAGGTCATTTGTATATTAGCAATAGAAAATAAAGCTACTGATATATACTTTGAAACCTTACTTTCAGTAACTTGATAAAGCAAAGTTAAGCAATACTCCATTCTTGATTTTATACATTCCTCCGAAACATTACCTGACATCATAGAATACATTTGAATCAATTGTGCAATTATCAATTTTAAATATACACTATTAGGGTATTCTTTCTCATATTCTTTACATCTTAATTCCCCATCCATATAACCATGATGTAAAAATACTTCAACTAATTCTTTTTTTATATTAATCACTTCTACTTCAGAAAGCTCTTGTTGAAAGGAAAGCAAAACATCTAAAGAGGTATCAAAGGCTCTTGCCAATGGCGCTAATAAAGAAATATCTGGTGTTGAATTTCCAGTCTCCCATTTGCTTACCGCTCCAGCTGAAATTCCAATCATACTTGCCAACTGCTCTTGAGTAATCTTTTTTTCTTTTCTCAAATGTAAAATAGTCTCTCCAATATTTAATCTATTCATATTCACTACCTCCGCCTTTGAGCCTTTTTAGTACTTTTATTATAAGCTTAATTACAACTGTCAACAATGGAGAGTAGTTCATACTTAAGTTGAAAAAACTTGAGTGATATTCAACTTTATGGTTATAAGTCATAGTTATTAGCCTATTCTATGTCTCATATCTCAAATATCATTATAATTTTTTTGTATAAACTCAATAAGCGGCTTAAGATTTTCTTTGTTTGTCCAATCGAAGTTAGAGCCAATTGCTTGCATTAATGCAGCTTCCCAAGGTTCGTATTTGTTAGGGTCTTTTTTTGCAACAGCTTTTTTAAGAATATTACAAAGGGTTTTGTCTTTCCAACATGTTCTATAAGTATATTTTATTTTCTATAACTTCGTGTCATAATAGGATTAATAAATAATTTATGGAGATGATTATATGAATACTGAAATAGAAAAACTAACACAAATTTTAAGAAATAGCAATAACATAGTATTCTTTGGTGGTGCAGGAGTATCTACCGAATCAAATATACCGGATTTTAGAAGTGCCAATGGGCTTTTTAATGCAAGACTTAACATGACCCTTTCTCCTGAACAGCTAGTTTCTCATACTTACTTTATAAGATTTCCTGATGAATTTTTTAATTTTTATAAGGCAAAGCTTATATATCCTGAAGCTAAACCTAATGGAGCACATATAGCTCTTGCTAACCTTGAAGAAATGGGTAAACTTAAAGCAATCATTACTCAAAACATTGATGGACTTCATCAAGCAGCTGGTTCTAAAAATGTATTTGAGCTTCATGGCTCAATTCATAGAAACTATTGCATTAAATGTAATGATAGCTATGATATGGATTTTATTTTAAATTCTAAGGGAATACCTACTTGTCCTAAATGTAGTGGAACTGTTAGACCTGATGTAGTTTTATATGAAGAAGGTTTAGATGAAACTGTACTTAAAGGAGCTATCGATGCTATCTCAAAAGCAGACACATTAATTATAGGTGGAACTTCTCTAGTGGTTTATCCTGCAGCTAATCTTATAAACTATTTTAAAGGCAAAAATCTAGTGCTTATAAATAAAAGTAGTACTTCTGCTGATTCTAGAGCAGACTTAGTTATTCACGATTCTATTGGGAAAGTATTAAGTGAGTCAGTTAATTTTTTATAAAATAAAGGTAGTCATTGACTACCTTTTATTAACCAAAGTCTTATGTTATTTTCTCATTAATATTTCTATATTAATTTTATGTCCACTTTAATAAAAAAGCAATTTATATTATACTATTATAAGACCTAATACATATACAAAGGAGAATTTATTATGCCACAATTGCCTTTTAAGGATCTTAAAAACATAGATATTTCACAATTTGGTACCCAAATTGAAGATTTTAAATCTCTTTCTTTAAAATATCGTTGTGCCCTTCGTGAAATCGAAACAAAATTTGCAATACTTAATGATGAATATAAAAGTATTCACTCTTATAATCCTATTGAACATATGAAATCTAGACTTAAATCTCCTGAGAGTATACTTGAAAAACTTCAAAGAAGAGGATTAGAACTCTCTATTGAGTCTGCAGAAACTTTAACTGATATTGCTGGAATTAGAGTTATTTGCTCTTTTCTCAGTGATGTTTATGAAATTGCAGCTTCAATTAAGGCACAAACTGATTTAACTATTATCAAGGAACGTGATTACATAAAAAATCCAAAAGACAATGGTTATCGCAGTCTTCACTTAGTTGTTAGTGTTCCTGTATTCTTCTCAAAGAAAGTTGAAAATGTTCCTGTAGAGATTCAATTTAGAACAATTTCAATGGATACGTGGGCAAGCCTAGAACATAAGCTTAGATATAAATATGAGGGCGAAATGCCTGATGATATTAGCACCATGCTGTTAAACTGTGCTGGTACTACAACACACCTTGATGAGGAAATGCTTATGGCACGTAACAGACTTATGAACAATCATGTTTAATGCTTAATTAAGTAACGCTTTTACAAATATATATTTAGTTTTCATAAAATTTGAGCATGTTCTCTAATATAGAGACATGCTCAAATTTTATTTAAATTATTTTATCTTAGTAAGGTTTTGTATTTTAATCTCTATTAGGAACTACTTTTGTATCATATAAAAGGTCATCTACTTGATAGTCATTAATATTCAAATTTATTTTTTCCTGCATAAGCTTTAGTATAAGTTCTTCCTTTTCATCTTCAAATATACCAGAGTTTTGAATATTTTCTATGAAACTGTCTAAATCATAAATAATACAATCTCCTTCATAGGCTCCTAATTCAGTACATATATCTACTGAAGCTTGAAGGGGGTCTGTTCCATAATCAACATAGACTTTACTTCTATCATCTGATAATTCTTCTATTTTTCCTACATAATATCCTGCCACATATTTTCTTGCATCATCCTCTTCTCCAAAGCCTAATACGTCTCCATTTGGTGTTACAACTATATAATTATGATAAGGTACACGTGTATTCATAACTAAATGCATTCTCCTTTTCAGTGGATTTTACTATACTATATATTAAGTTTTCCAAAGGATAGAATTATTATACTGAGCAAAAATGAAATAATTATTACACCTTCTAAACCCTTGATAAATCTAATATATAAAATAGAATTCCATAGATTATAAAAGAAAAGCACATAAATACATGATATATAACATCAAATTTTATTATATTATTTCTAAATTTATTATCCATTAATTTTTTCTTTGATAATAATATTTTCATTCTAAAAAAAATTTCAAATATCCCTAATAAAACTGCTGGTACTGATAATAAGTTTAGCTTAGGAGCAAAAATATCACCAGATATAATATTTCTCATATCTCTAGTAAATCCACAAAGAGGGCAAGGCTCTCCTAAAATTCTATAAGAAAGGCATCCATAGGTGATAGGAAATAATTTATTCACAACTCTAGATATAAAGGGTAAAAATATCATAGCTATTACTAAAGTAATTAATATAACATTAAAAATATTATATTCTTTTATTATTCCTTCGCTTTTCAAATTTTAACCTCCTTGTAACTAAAATAAGATGCCTATACAGACATCTTTTAATGATATAATTTTACACTGCTGCTCCTAATGAAGCTAATCCCACAATAAATATTAAAAATATAATAGCCATACATATTCCTATTATGGAACATATAAATCCACCTTTAGCCATTGCAAAAGCTTCACCTGATTCTTTCTTTTTCTTCATGTCTATAATTCCTAATACCACACCTACAACGCCTAGGATTAGAGATAACCACCATAGGCACCCCCATGAAATTACAGCAAATACAATACTACAAATTCCAACTACTAATGAAGCAACACCCATACAAAATCCTCCTTGTAAATTTTATCACTCCATTCATTTTATTAATCTGCATCGAATATTATTACAATTTTATTAACAAAATCATTAGTGCTAGTATACTTTTATGGACACAACCCAATATAAACAGTTAAAATGAATGTATGGAAAGGAAGTGTCCATGTGAGAAATACAGGTAAAAGATATACAGATGATTTTA